>CAXTTD010000477.1:0-2826 GCA_964246945.1 uncultured Solirubrobacteraceae bacterium
TGCAGGGCGGGATGCCGCGCGAGCGGGCCGGCGAGGCGGCGCTCGCCGACGTGGGCCGCTGTGCGGGGACGGGTGGACTGATAGCGGTCGGCGCCGACGGCGAGGTAACGCTGCCATTCACGAGCGCGGCGATGAACCGCGGCGTGTGGCGCGAGGGCGCCGAGCCCGAGACCTGGGTGTGACCGCGCCCGTCAGCCGGCGGCGCGGGCCCCGGCGAGGAACTGGGCGACCGCGTCCTCCACGAGCTCGTCGAGCTGGCCGGCCGACACGATCCCGACGGTGAGCAGGGAGGCGATCCCCTGGATCGTCGCGAGCTGGATGAGCCCGACGCGCTCGGGGTCCCCCGGGGCCACCGCACCCTGCTCCTGGGCGCGGAGGATGAGCGCGAGCACGGGTCCGAACGCCTCCTGCGCGGCCCGCTCGAGGGTGTCGTCCTCGCCGCCGTGCTTGCCGGCGAACATCAGCTCCAGCAGGTCTGCGTCGGTGGTGGCGAACGCGATGTAGGCGCGGGCGAGCGCGCGCAGCTGCGCCGCCAGGTCCTCGTCGGCGCCCTCGACCGCCCCGCGCAGCGTTGCCCCGAGGCGCTGGAAGCCGGCGAGCGCGAGCGCGTCGAGCAGCGCCTGGCGGTCGGCGAAGTGACGGCGGGGCGCGGCGTGGGAGACGCCGGCCTCGCGGGCGAGCTCGCGCAGCGACAGCGCGGCGACTCCGCGCTCGCGGACGGTCGCCTGCGCCTGCGCGAGCAGCGCCTCCCGCAGGTTGCCATGGTGATAGGGCCGCTCGCTCACCGGACCACCGTACCAACAAAGTAGGCATTGACAGCTTTGTTGGCGATAGCTACAATGTTGTCCATGACTACTTCAGGGTTCACCTCCGTCTCCGACATCCCCGATCAGTCCGGGCGCACCGTGATCGTCACCGGAGCGAGCAGCGGCATCGGCCTCGCCGCCGCGCAGGCGCTCGCGGCGGCCGGCGCCCACGTCGTGCTCGCGGTCCGCAACCTCACGGCCGGCGGCGACGCGGCGCAGCGAATCGGCGACCGCGCCGAGGTCCGTGAGCTCGACCTCGCCGAGCTCGAGTCGGTCCGGCGCTTCGCCGCCGACTGGGAGGGCCCGATCGATCTGCTCATCAACAACGCGGGCGTGATGATGCCCCCGCCGGGCAAGACGTTCGACGACTTCGAGACCCAGTTCGGCACCAACCACCTCGGCCACTTCGCGCTCACCAATCTGCTGCTCACCCACGTCACCGGCCGGGTGGTCACCGTGAGCTCGACGGGGCACCGCTTCGGCAACATCGACTTCGACGACCTGCAGTGGGAGCGCAAGTCCTACAACCCGGCGCGGGCCTACGGGCAGTCCAAGCTCGCGAACCTGCTGTTCACCGTCGAGTTGCAGCGGCGCCTCGCCGCCGCCGGCTCACCGGTGATCGCGACCGCCGCTCATCCCGGCTACGCGGTGACCAACCTCACCCGCCACGGCGAGAGCAACCCGGTGTTCCGGATCGTGAACGCGGTGGGCAGCCGGATCATCGCCCATGACGCCAACGGCGGCGCACTGCCGACGCTCTACGCGGCGCTCGCCGACATCCCGGGCGACAGCTACGCCGGTCCCGACGGGTTCCTCGAGCAGCGCGGCGGACCGAAGCTCGTCGGGCGCTCCCGGGCCGCCCGGGACGCGGACGTGGCCCGGCGGCTGTGGGAGGTCTCCGAAGCACTCACCGGCACGAGCTTCCCGCTCGCGCCCGCGACGGTCATCGCGTAGGCGAGGGTGCGGAGGCCGGCCACGCCGTCCGCCCGGACGGGTCAGTCCCCCAGACGGATCAGTCCCCCGGACGGGTCATCCCCCGGGCGAGTCAGCCCGGGCGGGTCAGCCCGGGCGGGTCAGCCGCCCGCGGTGATCCGTCCGGCGGCGTAGGTGTACTCGCGCTTCAGCGCCCGCAGCCGCGCCGCCGAGACGGCGTGGCCGTGCGCCAGCACGACGCGGTGCACCGAGCTCACGGTGTAGTACGCCCGCGCGGCGATCAGGTAGCCCGCCCGGCGGGCGTTGGCCTGCGGGGAGAGCTCGTTCAGCGTCTCCGGCGCCCGGGAGACCGTCGCCGGCAGCGCCGCGACGATCGCGCGGACCACCTTGGCGGCGTGATCGGAGGAGACCACCCCGTCGTAGGCGTTCGGGTACCACACGGAGTCTGAGATGCCGCGCACAAGCAGCCACGGCACCCCGAGCTGGGCGCCCACGAACGCGAACCCCGAGCCCTCGTTCTCCTCGGCGTCGGTCTGGTAGAGCATGTTCTGGGCCTCGATGAAGGACAGCGGCTCGGTCCATACGTCCGCCTGGCCGATCACGCCGGCGAGCACCTTGTTCGCCACCGACCCGGTCGCCTTCGCCTTCCCGGTGGCGGTCGACATCGGCGTCGTGCCCAGCGAGGCCGACGCGGCGAGGCCCAGGGAGACGAGCTCGTGCGGGGCGGCGTAGGCGAGCAGGTAGGGGAGGTTCTTCGCGCCCTTCTCGGGGCCCTCTCCGTAGCGCTTGGCGTCGCCGGGGGTGGGGTTGACCTGACCGTCACCGTCGAGCACCGCGCCCCGGATGTCCGAGTGCGACGTGGTGTTCATCTGCTCCCCGTCGTAGGGCTCCTGGTAGCCACCGAGGTAGTAGTGCATCTCGGATTTGTCGACCACGAACCCCGACAGCACGACGTCGCCGACGTGCACGTCGCTGTTCTGCGCTCCGGCGGTGCCCTCGAACAGGGTCGCGCGGGGGTGGAAGGTGGTGTCGAGCAGGTAGGTGGAGAGCTGGGCGGTGTCGTTCGCCTCGCCGCCGGCGACGTCGG
>CAXTTD010000478.1:0-2825 GCA_964246945.1 uncultured Solirubrobacteraceae bacterium
TGCCCAGCCCGGCGGCGGGGAGGACCCCACCATCGTGCAGCAGCGTCCCCGCGACGAGGACCCGACGATCGTGCAGCAGCACCCAGGCGGTGAGGACGGCACCGAGCCGCTGGTGAGTCCCCGTGACGAGGGCGACGACACCGAGCCGCTCGTCCGCCCCCGCTGACCTGAGGCTGCCTCAGCGCTGCCCGTAGACGTTCTGGTAGCGCTCGTACAGGGCATCGATCGCCGCCGGGGTGATCGACAGCGGCTCGCCGAGCTGGCGGGCGAGGTGCACGGTGCGCGCGACGTCCTCGCACATCACCGCCGCCTTCACCGCGCTGCGGGCGTCGGCGCCCACGCTGAACACCCCGTGGTTCTGCATCAGCACCGCGGGCGACCGGTGCTTGCGCAGCGTCTCCACGACGCCCTCGCCAATTTCCGAGCCACCGATCAGCGCGAACGGCCCCACCGGGATCGGGCCGCCGAACTCGTCGGCCATCGCGGTGAGCACGCAGGGAATCTCCTCCCCGCGCGCCGCCCACGCCGAGGCGTAGCTGGAGTGGGTGTGCACGACCCCGCCGACCTCCGACATCTCCCGGTACACGTAGGCGTGCGAGGCGGTGTCGCTCGACGGCGAGAGCTCGCCCTCGAGCACCGAGCCGTCGAGTGAGCACACGACCATCGACTGGGGTGTGAGGTCGTCGTAGGACACGCCGCTCGGCTTGATCACCATCACGTCCTCCCCGGGCACCCGGCCGGAGACGTTGCCCGCCGTCCAGCTCACGAGCTCGTAGCGCACCAGCTCGGCGTGGAGGGCGCACACCTGCTCGCGCAGCGCGCGCACCGTCTCGCGCAGCGAATCCGGAATCCCGCTCATGAGACCCGGGTGCGGATCGTGTGCAGTCGATGCATGACCTCGTTGGCTCCTCGTCCGAAGTGGTCGTAGAGCGTCACATATTCCCGGTACAGCTCGTCGTAGGCGGCGGCCCGCGTCGGATCCGGGGTGAAGGCGTCGCGGCGCAGCCGACCCATCGCGGCGGCCGCCGCCTCCACGTCGTCGTAGGCCCCGGCGGCGACCGCGGCGTGGATCGCCGCGCCGAGCGCCGGCCCCTGATCGGATCCGATCACCGACAGCGGCCGGCGACACACGTCGGCATAGATCTGCATCAGCACCGGGTTCTTGAGCAGGCCACCGGCGACCACGAGATCGCTCACCGGAACGCCCGCGGACTCGAAGTTCTCGATGATCACCCGCGTCCCGAACGCCGTGGCCTCGAGCAGCGCCCGGTAGATCTCCGGCGGGCGGGTGGCGAGCGTCACCCCGAGCACCAGCCCGCTCAGCGTATGGTCGACGAGGATCGAGCGGTTGCCGCCCATCCAGTCCAGCGCGATCAGCCCGTGCGCGCCGACCGGTTGCTCAGCGCCCTCCAGCGACAGCAGCTCGTGCACCGAGATCCCTCGGCTGGCGGCCCGGTCGTGGTAGCGGCGGGGGACGCCGTTCTCGACGAACCAGCCGAAGATGTCCCCGACCGCGCTCTGACCGGCCTCGTAGCCCCAGTAGCCGGTGGTGATCCCGTCGCGCACGACGCCGCACATCCCCGGCGCCTCGGCGAGCCGCTCGCCGTTCATCACGTGGCAGGTCGAGGTGCCCATCACCGCCACGAGCATCCCCGGCGCGGTCGCCTGGGCGGCCGGCGGGGTGACGTGGGCGTCGACGTTGCCGACCGCAACCGCGATCCCCTCGGGCAGCCCCGTCCACGCCGCGGCCCGTGCGGTGAGCCCGCCCGCCCGGTCGCCGAGCCGGGAGATCGGGTGGGCGAGCTTGTCCTGCGCGAACGACGCGAATCCGGGCCCGCCGAGCGCCGTGAGGTACTCGGGCGAGGGGTACTCACCGTCTTGGAGCAGCTCCTTGTAGCCCGCGGTGCACGCGTTCCGGGTCTCGGCGCCGCACAGCTCCCACACGATCCAGTCGGCGGCCTCGATGAACCGCTCGGCGCGGGCGTAGAGCTCGGGATCCTCCTCGAAGATCTGAAGCCCCTTGGCGAACGTCCACTCCGAGGAGATGAGCCCGCCGTAGCGGGCGATCCACGGCTCGCCGCGGTCGTGGGCGAGGGTGGTGATGCGATCGGCCTGCGGCTGGGCGGCGTGATGCTTCCACAGCTTCACGTACGCGTGGGGGCGGTCCTCGAGTCCCGCGACCTCGCACAGCGGGGTGCCGTCGCGCAGCGCCGGCAGCACCGTGCAGGCGGTGAAGTCGGTGGCGATGCCCACCACGTCGGTGGCCCGCACCCCGGCGTCCGCGAGCGCCGCGGGCACCGCGACCCGCAGCACGTCGCGGTAGTCGTCGGGGACCTGCAGCGCCCAGTCGGCCCCGAGGCGCGCGGCGCCCGTGGGCAGCGTGTCCTCGAGCACGCCGTGGCGATACTCGTGTACCGCGGAGCCGAGCTCCTGCCCGTCGCCGGCGCGCACCCCGAGCGCCCGGCCCGCCCGGGTGCCGTAGTCGGCGCCGACGACACACGGCTCCGCGCTCATCGTGGTCCCATCGGGCCGGTCGAGGCCCGGACGACGAGCTCGGTGGCAAACGTCTCCACGCGCGGCCCGGCGTCCGCGCCCGGGCTCGGGATGGCCCGCGCCACCGCCGCCCGGGCCATCGCGTCGACCGGCATCCGCACCGTGGTGAGCGCCGGCACCGCGGAGGCGGCGAGCGGAATGTCGTCGAACCCGGTGACCGACAGATCCTCGGGCACGCGCAGTCCCCGGGCGGCGGCCCGGTGCAGGATCCCGAACGCGAGCACGTCGGTGGCGGCGGCGATCGCCGTCGGCGGCGGGGAGCGCTCGAGCAG
>CAXTTD010000479.1:0-2822 GCA_964246945.1 uncultured Solirubrobacteraceae bacterium
CGCGCGGCCGAGCGCCGGGCGCCGGCCCACCGCACGCTCCGGCTGCCGCGCTCGTCGATCGCTCGCTCGGCGGGCGGCACCGAGCGCGCCGCACTCCGGCCGGTGATCGTCACCGTCCGCCGGGTCGCCGGTCGGTCCGAGTCGGCCGCCTCGTAACGGAAGCCGAAGCGATCCGCCAGCGCGGCGGCGCTCGGCCCGGATTCGTCGACCCCGAATCGCTCGGCAAACGCCTCGGCACGCGCCGCTCGAGCCGCTGCCCGGTTGTCGGTGACCGAGATCTCGCCCACGGGATCGAACGCGGCCATCGTCGGTGGCACGGAACCGCGGCCGCGATCGGAACCACGAAACCCGGCTGCGCCTGGCTGCGCCATCTGGCTGTCCCTTGTGGTTGGGCCCAACGCACGGCCTCACTGGCGAACACCGGCGCGGGCGGCCGAATCCAGCTGTCGGGCGCCGACCGTAGCCGGACCGGCGGACGGATCACTGTTGTCGGTCGGTCGAGATCCCCGGCCGCCTCGGTAGCATCGAGCAGCATGAGCGTCGTCAAGATCAACGCGATCACCGTTCCCCACGAGCGGCGGGCGGACTTCGAGCAGCGGTTCGCCACCCGCGCCGGGCAGGTCTCCAGCGCGCCGGGCTTCGAGAGCTTCGAGCTGCTCGCACCCAACGACGATCGCGAGGTGTGCCTCGTGATCACCCACTGGGAGTCCGAGGAGGCATTCGCGGCGTGGCTTGGCAGCGCCGACTTCTCGGCGGGCCACGCGCAGCATCGCGAGCGCGGGCCGGTGGGGACGGCGAGCGAACTGTGGTCGTTCGACGTGCTCGAGCACGAGGCGTCCGCGACCCGCGCCTGAGCCACCGGCGTCCCTGACGGGGATCGTCCTCGCCTCACTCGAAGACGCTCCCGCCACCCTTGGGCGAAGTTCATCGCCGCCGTCCCTGGGCAAAGCTCATCACCGCCGGTGCCACTGCGCGGAAGTCCTCGGCGTCGCCCTCCCCGGCCACGGCGGCGGCGGCCCGCTGCTCCTCGAGTCCCCGGCGCACGCCCTCATCGAGCAGCGAGAAGTCCTTGATCTCGGCGACCATGCGGTCGGGCGCGTCGATCGAGCCGACCCGGTCGACGAGCACGTTGATCGCTCCCCCGGCCGCCGCGAGCCGCTCGAGCGTGCCGTGCACGAGCAGCAGCGGCTCGGTGCGCACGAGCAGGCGGTGGCGCTCGTAGACGGCGGGCGGCACTACCAGGTTCACCGTGCCGAACTCGTCCTCGAGCAGGATGAACACGATCCCGCTCGCCGTCCCCGGACGTTGGCGGGCGACGACGAGACCGCCGATCCGCACCCGGCACCGATGGTCAAGGCGCGCGAGCTCGCGGCTGCTCACCACCCCGGTGGAAAGCCGGGCCCGCAGCAGGGCGAGCGGGTGCGCGCGCGTGGTGAGCCCGGGCGCCCCGTAGGCAGCGAGCAGCCGCTGCCACTCCGCCTGCCCGGCGAGCCCCGGCGCGGCCGGCAGGTCGAGCGGCAGCGCGAGCTGGGTGCCGGGCGTCATCACCCCGAGCTGCCACAGCGCGGTCCGCCGCGCCTGCGAGCGATCCCCGCCGGCCGCTCCGAGCGCGAGCTCGTCGCACGCCCCCGACCAGGCGAGCAGCGACAGCGCCGCGGCACCGGCCCCCGCGCGGGAGGCGAGGTCCGACAGCGACCGGAACGGCCCGCCGCGCTCACGGGCGGCGATGAGTTCCTCGGTCTCCTCGCGGCGCATCCCGCGCACGTAGCCGAGACCGATCCGGATATGGCCCTCGCCGTCGATATCGCACTCGACCCCGCTCGCGTTCACCTCGGGCGGGGCCACCTCGACCCCCCGCCGCTGGGCCTCGTGGACGAGCGCGTCGGACGGGTAGAAGCCCATCGGCTGCTCGTTGAGCAGACCGCACAGGAACTCCGGACCGTAGTGAACGCGCAGCCAGGTCGACTGGTAGGCGAGCAGCCCGAACGCGGCGCCGTGGGCCTTGGGGAAGCCGAACCCCGAGAACCCCTTCACCTTTTCCCACACCTGCTCGGCGAGCGCCTCGCTCACGCCGTGCCGCCGCTGCGCACCCTCGACGAAGCGGCCGTGGTAGGCCTCGAGCGCCGCCTCCGAGCGCTTGCGGCTCATCGCCCGCCGCAGCCCCTCGGCCTCGCTCACCGTGAACCCCGCGAACGCGATCGACACCTCGAGCACCTGGTCCTGGAAGATGATCGTGCCGAGCGTTTCGCCCAGCGGCCCCGCGAGTGAGGGGTGCTCGTAGGGGATCTCGTAGGCGGGGTCGGCGCGCTGGCGCTGGCGGCGCTGGATGTAAGGGTTGACCGCGCCGCCCTGGATCGGTCCCGGACGGACGATCGCGACCTGGATCGTGATATCCCGCAGGTTCTGGGGCCGGGTGCGATGCAGCGAGGCCATCTGCGCCCGGCTCTCGATCTGGAACACCCCGGTCGTCTCGGCGCTCTGGATCAGCGAATAGGTGGCCGGGTCGGCGTAATCGATCCGCGAGAGGTCGACGTGCTCACCGCGGGTGCGAGCGATGAGCGCCACCGAGCGCTCGACCGCCGAGAGCATCCCGAGACCGAGCAGGTCGATCTTCAGAAAGCCGGCGTCGGCGCAGGAGTCTTTGTCCCAGCCGGCGATCTGACGGCCCGCCATCGCGGCGGGCATGATCGGGCAGCAGTCGACCAGCGGCCGCGTGGCGACGATCATCCCGCCCGAGTGCTGGGAGAGGTGGCGCGGCAGGCCGTGGGCCTGTGCGGCCAGACGGGCGAGCCAGCGCCAGCGCTCACTCGCCCCCCGCCGGG
>CAXTTD010000480.1:0-2816 GCA_964246945.1 uncultured Solirubrobacteraceae bacterium
ACCAACCTCCGGGCCGGCGCCGGTCGACGAGGAGCTGCTGCAGGCCGTCCAGGCGGCGACCTCGCTGCTGAAGGCCCATCGCACCCACGGGCACATCGCGGCCCGCCTCGACCCACTCGGCCGCGAGCCGCGCTCGGACCCGTCGCTCGATCCCGAGCCGCTCGGCCTCACCCCCGAGCTGATGGCCCGGATCCCCGCCCACATTCTGCGCATGTACGTGCCCGGCGCGACGCTCGCCGAGGCGCTGCCCCACCTGCGCGAGACCTACTGCGGCACGATCGCCTACGAAATCGAGCACATCGCCTCCAACCGCCAGCGGCTGTGGCTGCGCGAGGCGATCGAGTCCGGTCAGTTCCGCTCACCGCTCACCACCGACGAGCAGAAGCGGCTGCTCAAGCGGCTCACCGAGGTCGACGCGTTCGAGCGCTTCATGCACAAGAGCTACCTGGGTCAGAAGCAGTTCTCGATCGAGGGCGTCGACATGACGGTGCCGATGATCGACGAGCTGATCCAGCTCGCGGGCACCCGCGGCGCACGCGAGGTCGTCCTCGGTATGGCCCACCGCGGCCGCCTGAACGTGCTCGCCCACAACCTGGGGCGGCCCTACGGCTCGATCTTCGCCGAGTTCGAGGGCGGCAAGACGCTAGCGCCGATCACCACCCTGCCCGGAGGTGGCACCGGCGACGTGAAGTACCACCACGGTGCCGAGGGCAGCTACGCGTTGGAGGGCGGCGAGTCGCTCACCGTGCGCCTCGAGTCCAACCCCTCGCACCTCGAGTTCGTCGATCCGGTCGTGATGGGCGCCACGCGCGCCGCCCAGACGACGCGTCAGGGTCCCCACGCCCACCAGGACACGAACGCCGCAGTCCCAATCGTTCTGCACGGCGACGCCGCGTTCCCCGGCCAGGGCGTGGTCGCCGAGACGCTCAACCTGCAGGCGCTCGACGGATACACCGTCGGCGGGACCGTCCACATCATCCAGAACAACCAGGTGGGCTTCACCACCGACCCCGATGACTCGCGCTCGACGACGATGGCCTCCGACCTGGCCAAGGGGTTCGACGTTCCCATCTTCCACGTGAACGCCGACGACGTCGCCGCCTGCATCAGCGCGATCCGGCTCGCCTTCGCCTATCGCCAGGAGTTCGGGCACGACGTCCTCATCGACCTCATCGGCTACCGCCGGTTCGGTCATCAGGAGACCGACGAGCCGACCTTCACCCAGCCCGAGATGTACGCGGTGATCAAGAAGCACCCGCCGGTGCGCGAGCGGTTCGCCCGCCAGCTGATCGAGGCCGGCGTGGTCACCGAGCCGGAGTCCACCGAGATGACCGATGCGGTGTGGGCGGAGCTCGCCGAGACCCACCAGGAGCTCGCCGACCGGATCGCCGCCGCCACCGAGCAGTCCGGGGACTCGCAGGCGACCGGCGAGTACCAGGTCGACCGCACGCCCTCCCCGGAGGTCAACACCGCGGTCGCGCTCGACAAGCTCGAGGTCGTCAACGAGGAGCTGCTCGCGGTCCCCGACGGCTTCACCGTGCACTCGAAGATGGTCAAGCAGCTCGAGAGCCGGCGCGAGGCGATCGCGCCGGAGGCGAAGAAGCCCGGGATCGTGTGGGCGCACGCCGAGTCGCTCGCATTCGGCACGCTGCTCGGCGAGGGGATCCCGATCCGTCTCACCGGCCAGGACACCGAACGCGGCACCTTCAACCAGCGCCACCTCGTCCTGCACGACGCGAAGACCGGCCAGGAGCACTGCGCGATCCAGCATCTGCCGGGCGCGCTGGCGCCGATGGAGCTGCACAACAGCCCGCTGTCGGAGATGGCGTGCGTCGGCTTCGAATATGGCTACTCACAGGAGGGTCCGGAGACGCTCGTGCTGTGGGAGGCTCAGTTCGGGGACTTCGCCAACGGCGCGCAGGTGATCATCGACCAGTTCATCTCCTCGGGTCTGGCCAAGTGGGGCCAGACCTCGCGGCTCACGCTGCTGCTGCCCCACGGCTACGAGGGCGCCGGCCCCGAGCACTCCTCGGCGCGCCTGGAGCGCTACCTGCAGCTCGCCGCCGAGGGCAACATCCGCGTCGCCAACCCCACGACGCCCGCCCAATACTTCCACCTGCTGCGCCGCCAGGCGCGGATCGCCAAGCAGCGTCCCCTGATCGTGATGACGCCGAAGTCGTTGCTGCGACTGCCCCGGGCCTCGAGCCGCGTCGAGGAGCTCGCCGAGGGCCACTTCTCGCCGGTGCTGGCCGACCCGGACGTCGACCCCGCGGAGGTCACCCGGCTGCTGCTGTGTACCGGCAAGCTCTACTACGACCTCGCCGGCGCCGCCACCCGCGAGGAGAATCCGACGGTCGCGATCGGCCGCGTCGAGCTGCTCTACCCGTTCCCGCAGGGCGAGATCCTCAAGCTGATGGAGAGCTATCCGAAGCTCGAGGAGGTCGTGTGGGTCCAGGAGGAGCCGCGCAACATGGGCGCCCGCGCGTTCATGTCGCAGCGCCTGCGCCAGCTGCTCCCCGACCATCTGCAGTTCGGCTACGTCGGCCGGCCCGAGCGCGCCGCCTCCGGCGAGGGGTACCCGATCGCCCACGCCACCGAGCAGGCCCGGATCGTGCGCACCGCGCTCGACATCCGCCACAAGGTCTCGCAGTACCCGCGCAAGCCGCCTGGCGAGCGCTGAGCCACCTCCGGGCTCGACCCGGCCCCCGAGCTCAGCGCAGCACGAACCGCGCCACCCAGGCAAACGCGGCGACCGCCGCCCCGGCGACGAGGAGCCCGAGGCCCTCGGTGCGCAGCGGCTGGGCGGCGGTGAGCCA
>CAXTTD010000481.1:0-2814 GCA_964246945.1 uncultured Solirubrobacteraceae bacterium
GCGGCGAGCCGGCTGCGGGGCGCACCGAGGGGCACGCCGTCGCCACCAGCGCGCGCCGGGGCCGCGGCCGCCGGGGGCGGTCGCGCGCTGCGCGCCACGACCGGCGCCGGCAGGGCGGCGCCGCGGGGCGGGATCACGAGCTCGCGTCCGGCGGCGAGCTCGGCGGTCGCCGGCAGGCCGTTGGCGGCGGCGACGGCGGAGACCGAGAGCCCATAGGTGGCGGCGATCGAGGTGAGCGTCTCGCCGCGGCGGACGGTGTGGTAGACGGTGGCCGAGGCGGTGGCGGGAACCACGAGAGCCGCGGCGGCCACGAGCGGGAGCAGTCGTATGAAGCGCATGATCGCGGAGGCTCGCGGGCTTGCGACGCCCCGGCAAGCGGTGCAACCGCCATTTCAGCGTGCAAGTTCGCTGTCAGGCGGCTGACGCGACTCCGGCGCCGCGCGACACCGGCGCTCGCGACACCGGGACTGGCGGTTCAGGTGCCCGCGGTTCATGCGCTCGCGCTCGCCACCAGCGAGCTTGCCGGCAGCGAGATCGATCCGTCACCGTCGGTGAACGGCGCGAGCTCGGCGGCGAGGCGGGTGCTGACCTCACGCCGCGCGGCCGCGTCGAGCCCGCCGTAGACGGTGCCCACCGACGCCGCCATCTCGGTGAGGAACCCGAGGAACTCCCCGAGGTCGGCGAACGTCCGCGTCATCGCGATCGCGCCCACCTTCACCTCGAACAGCCCGGCGTCCGCCAGCAGCTCCTCGAGGTCGCCGGGGGCGGCGAGCGAGAACTGGTTCGGCGCGTCGGGATCGAGCGCCGGCGCGTGGCCGAGCTCGCGCAGCACCGCGCGCGGGATCGTCGCCCACGGATTGCGCTCCGGGAGGTCCCACACCGCGAGCGCCGTCCGAGCGCCGGGGCGCAGCACCCGTCGGATCTCGCGTGCGGCGGCGGGCGGGTCGAGGATCAGCATGATCCCCCAGCGGCAGAGCACCGCGTCGAGTTCGGCGGTCGGCATATCGATCCACTCGAGGTCGAGCAGCCGGAACTCGACGTTGTGCAGCCCCTGCGCGCTCGCGCGCTCCCGGGCGAGGTCGAGCATGGCCTGCGACCCGTCGGAGCAGATGAGGGTGCCGCCGGGCGCGATCAGCTCGGCGGCCATGAAGCCGGTGTCCCCGGGGCCGGCGGCGAGCTCGAGCACCCGCTGGCCGGGCTGCAGGGCGAGCGCGTCGACCATCGTCGCCGAGACGCCCGCGCTCCAGTCCACCAGACGGTCGGCGACCCGGCCCCAGCCGGCGGCGGCCGCATCCCAGTGCTCGCGGCTCTCGAAGCGGTAGGTGTCGGGGTCCAGCGGGGTCATCGCGTCGCGCAGCCTATTGGTCGCCGAGGCGCCGCGTGAGCGCGCCGACCGCGGCGTCGAGCTGGGCACGCATCCGCCGGCCGAAGATGGTCTGTAGCGCCTCACCGGCGAGCGGGCGCAGCGCGGCGATCGACCCGTCGACCTCGCGCCAGCGCGCCTCGGGCATCCCGGCGGCCTCGTAGGGGCGCCACACCTGCTCGTAGAACAGGCGCACGAACGTCTGCGCGATCGCCTCGCAGTGGCGCTCGGTCTGCTCGAGGGCCTCGAGCGCGCCGTCGAGCGAGACCCCGCGGGCGACCACCCGCTCGGCGATGTCGAGCAGCCGGGGGCTCGGCGCGAGGAAGCGGTCGGGGCCGGCGGGCACGAGCACCCCGAGGCGCTCGGCGCGCGCGAGTACCGCCTCGGCGTCCCCGGGCGCGATCGCGAAGCGCTGGATAAGCTCGGCACGACCCAGGGTCACCGGCGTCTCGGTCTCCGGCCCGGCGGCGAGCGCCTCCCGCACCCGGCCGAGACGCTCCCCGCTGCCCTGGGCGTCGTTGAGCAGCGCCTTGATCCCTGCCAGGTTGAACCCGTCGGCCTGCAGCTCCCGGATCAGCCGCAGCTGGGCGATGTGTCCGGGTCCGTAGTAGCCGACCCGTAGCCGCACCTGCGGGGGGTCGAGCAGGCCGCGGGCCTGATGGGCGCGGATGTTGCGCACCGACATGCCGGAGGCGGCGGCGAGCTTCTCGATCGTGAGCTCGGCGGGCGTGGCGGGCACGATCCGCGGATGCTACCGCTGTTCGATGTGACATCGGTCGATGTGACATGGACGCCGGCACCCGCGCCCGAGCGGGCCTCGAGCCGCCCACGCAGCCGGTGCCGACGCGCGGGGTGCGCCAGCGCGGGGCCGCCGCGAAGCACTCACTCGGCTTCGCGCGCCTACCGACCGGGACGTTTCGCCACTCGCGCAGAGCTGCCGCAAAACCCCCAAGACGTTTCGCGCCCGAGATGCAGGCTCATTGGCGGGGCTCATCTGCGGTCTCCTGAGGCCCTTGATGAGGAGACGGCGACTGACTGAACCCCTCCTCGCGGGCTCTCGGACGTCTCGGGAGTTGTGCGACAGCGTCATACCCGCGGAAAAGTGGACAACGATCGCCCGCGCATGGATGGGTGGCGCGAAAGCCACGGTATGGGGCCGTCACGAAGCTCTTTGCGACGGGTGGATGTGCTTCGCACGGGGGGTCAGATCGGCCGCGGCGCCCGTACCCGGACCCGTTGGCTGAGAAACGCTGGAGATGCCGCCGGCGCGCAGCCTCGGAGCTTCAGCGAAGCGCCCGGCGCCGCAGCTTCCCGGTGGCGCTACGGGGGATCTCGGCGACCCGCTCGACCTGCTTGGGGACCTTGACCGCGGCGAGCCGCGCGGCGCAGTGGGCGCGCAGCTCGGCCACGAGTACGGCACCAGCGTCCTCGGAGCCCGCCCCGACCCCGAC
>CAXTTD010000482.1:0-2808 GCA_964246945.1 uncultured Solirubrobacteraceae bacterium
CGCTGGGCGAGAGCACCCGCTCGGCGAGCCGCGGGTGCTCTCCCCCGTCCGGCCGCTCACCTTCGCCTCGCTCCCGCGCCCCCGCGCCCGGCACCCGCTCGATGTCGACACCAACCGGCGCAGCGGCGCTCGCGGCGTACACGGCAAACCCACCCGCGCGCGACGCGCTGAACCACGGCACCACCGCGCCGGCGAGGCGGGGCGCCTCGTGGGGCGCGCTCGCATAGGCGATCTCGGCGGGCACGCACCCGATGAGGCGCCCGAGCAGCTCGCGCCGCCAGCCGTGGTCGGCGACGAACCGCCGACGCTCCAGTTCCGGCGCTCGCGCGTCCGCCCGGGCGTGCTCGGCGTCGTCGAGAGTCGCTCGCAGGCGCTCGAGCACAGCGTCGCTCACGTCGAGCGCCGCGACGTACAACCCGACCACGACCCCCACCGCGGCACCGGTGGAGGCGGCGCTACTCCCCGAGGACCTTGATGACGAGCCGTTTGGGGCGGCCACCGTCGAACTCGCAGTAGAGCACCTGCTGCCAGAGGCCGAGGTCGAGCGCCCCCTCGGTAACCGGGACGATCACCTGATGGTGGACGAGCAGATTCTTCAGGTGTGCGTCCCCGTTGTCCTCTCCGCCGCGATGGTGGCGGTAGTCCCCCGGATCGGGCGAGAGCTCGCGGGCCACGTCGTTCGCCGACTCGCGCCAGCTCGGCGGCGCCAGCTTGTCGAGCCACTCGAGCACGTCCTCCTGCAGCCCCGGCTCGTCATCGTTGATCCACACCCCCGCGGTGATGTGCATCGCGCACACGAGCGCCATCCCCTCGGCGATCCCCGCCTCGCGAACCGCACCCGCCACGTCGTCGGTGATCCGGATGAACTTGCGCCGCCGGGGGGTGTCGAACGTCCGGTAGACGGTGTGCGAGATCAAGCAGGGGATCCGGGATTCGAACCCGGGTTCACGGTTTTGGAGACCGCGCGCGTGGACCGCTAGCTTAATCCCCTGGGGTCCTCAGATGGTACCTCGCTACGTCCCCGCCGCGACTCTCCGTCCGACGCATACGCGAACATGCGTTCGCATATGCATCCGGTCCGCGACCTCGAGGCGGTGGTGGGCCCCAAGAGCTGATCCCGCTGGCGCGGTCACGGGGCGGTTGGCCGTGGTCGGCTCAGTGCGGGCGGAGGGACTCGAACCCCCAAGGGCATAGCCCACCGGCACCTAAAGCCGGCGCGTAGACCAGTTCCGCCACGCCCGCGGACGACGGGGGCGATTGTACGTGGCGCCTGACGGTCGCAACGGACCCCATCTCGGGGTATGGTCCCGCCCGGTGGCGCAGCGGCGAGACATCCGACCGGGCTACGCGATCATCCGCCCCAACCGGGACCGGATGGTGTGCAAGCTCACGCGAGCGTTCGTGGTGCTCATCCTGCTGGTCTCGGTGGGGCTCATGCTCGCGGTGACGATCGGCGGCTGGAACAAGCTCGAGGGCCTCACGCCGGTCAACTTCGTGTGGAGCGCCGTCTACCTCGTGATGGCGTTCTTCATCGCCCGCTGGGCGCGGGGAATCCTGCCGCTCGCCGCCGTGCTCGGCGTCCTGCTGCTCGCGATCGCCGCGATCGCGGGGCTCGGCGTTAGTGGCACCAGCTGGTATGACCGCACGCACAGCGCCTACGCGGGCGCCCACGCGATCGGCGGCGGCTCGGGTCTCGGCGCCGGCCTGCTCGGCACCCTGGTGCTCCTGCTGGTACCCGTCGAGCTCATCCTCGCGGTGGTCGCCGTCGTCGGCTTCGCCCAGGGCTGGAACGTCGAGCAGGAGGTCCCCCTCGAGGAGGCCGAGCGTCGGGGGTCCAAGCCGGTCGCCAGCGGTCCGCCGGCACCCGCCGTCTGAGCGCGCCCCGGGCCCGCCGTCTGAAGCGACCGCGCCCATCACGGCCCTGAACGCAGCGGATAGCTCCGAGCTCGACGCCCTGATCGCGGGCGCCCTGGGATCGGATAGGCCGCTCATCCTCGCTCTCGATGGCCGCAGCGGCGTCGGCAAGACAACTCTGGCGGCGGACCTCGAACGGCGTCACCGCAGCATCACCATCACCGCCGATGACTTCTGGTCGGGGTCGGGGCTTTCGCCCCGGTCTCTCACCGCCGAGCCGGCACCGCTCGTCGTCGTCGACGGCGTCTACTCGGCGCGTCCGGAGCTCGCCGACCTCATCGACGTCTCGGTGCTGGTGACGCTCTCCGACGCGACCCGCCGCGCGCGGCTGCGTGAGCGCGAGGGCGATGAGTTCATGGCTCGCTGGCACGCGATCTGGGACGCGGCCGAGGCGCACTACTTCGGCGTCGTCCGTCCGCCGGATGCCTTCGATCTTGTCGTTGGTCGCCCCTCGCTGATCACGTTCTCCGCCGCGCCCGTCAGGTCGATCGGGGGAAGACGGTCGGTCTCGCCGCCGGCCGACCCGACCGGGCACACACGAGCGCGCCGGCCCCGCGGCGACGTCGGCCGGTGGCCACGCTCAGCGCGCCTGGAGCCGGTCGATCTCCCGCGCGAGCCGCAACAGGGCGTTCTGCGTGTTGGCGAGCATGCGTTGCAGGCTGCGCACCGTGTCGGACTCAGATCCGCCCTGCTGCAATCCCTGCAGCTGTTCCTGGCTGAGTCGGTGCCCCGACAGGAGCTCCTTGATCTCGGCTTCCAGATCGCTCATTCGCGCCGTCACCTTTCCGCGGAGGGTTTGGGGAGAGCCTACGGATTGCGACGCGCCACGCGCATGCGACCGCCGGAACCGAGCGTTCTCAGCCGCAAACCGGGTGTGACGGGTGGGTTCAAGGT
>CAXTTD010000483.1:0-2803 GCA_964246945.1 uncultured Solirubrobacteraceae bacterium
TGCCCGAATCGCTCGGCGGCGCGGTGAGCGAGCGCTCAGCGACCACCACGGTGCTGATGGCGGAGGCGCTCGCCCGCGGGGACATGGGGATCGCCGCCGCGTGCCTCGCCCCCGCCGCCGTCTCGACCGCGATCTCGCTGTGGGGCGACGCCGAGCAGCAGGCGCGCTACCTGCCCCCGTGCGTCTCCGACGACGTTCCGGCAGCGGCGCTCGCGATGATGGAGCCCGAGACGCTGTTCGACCCGTTCACGCTCCGCACGCAGGCCCACTCCGACGGTTCGGGCGGGTACGTGCTCGACGGGGTGAAGGCACTCGTGCCCCGCGCCGCTGACGCCGAGCTGTTCGTGATCGCCGCCACCGTAGGCGCCGAACCCGCGCTGTTCGTGGTCGAGGCGGGCACCGCGGGACTCACGGTGGCGCCCGATCCCGGGATCGGGGTGCGCGCCGCGGCGGGTGCGCGGCTCACCCTCGAGGGCGTGGCCGTGGGACGCGGCGCGCGGCTCGGCGGCGGGGCGCCCGAGGTCTACGGGGACTGCGTCGCGCTGGCGCGGCTGGCGTGGTGCGCCCTCGCAGTCGGCACCGGACGGGCGGTGCTCGACTACGTCACCGACTACGTGGGCAGCCGCCAGGCGTTCGGTGAGCCGATCGCCCACCGCCAGGCCGTCGCGTTCACCGTCGCCAACCTGGCGATCGAGCTCGAGGGGATGCGTCTGGCCACGCTGCGGGCAGCGAGCCGCGTCGACCAGGGACTGCCGTTCCACCGCGAGGTGGCGCTCGCCCGGCGGCTGGTGAGCGAGCGGGGCATGCAGATCGGATCCGACGGCGTGCAGCTGCTCGGCGGCCACGGCTACACCAAGGAGCACCCGGTCGAGCGCTGGTACCGCGACCTGCGCGCGGCGGGCGTGATCGAGGGGGGGCTGCTCACATGATCAGCATCTGGACTCGTCCGTCGGAACGGCCGTGATCAACCTCGAGGTCCCCCGCAAGTTCGACCAGCTGATCGCCCAGGCGCATCAGGCGGCCGCCGAGGTGCTGCGCCCCAACTCCCGCAAGTACGACACCGCCGAGCACGAGCGGCCCAAGGAGCTCGACATGCTCGCCGCGCTCATCGACGGGATGAACGAGGGCGGGCAGATGAGCGGCGCCGGGGCAACCGGGACGGGGTCGCGGTCGGAGAACGGCTCCGCGCCGAAGTCGGAGTCGAAATCGGAGTCGAAGTCGGACGCCGAGAGCACCCGCAACGGCTCGAACATGGCCACCTTGCTGGGGCTGATCGAGATGTGCTGGGGCGACGTCGGGCTGCTGCTGGCAATGCCCCGCCAGGGCCTCGGCCAGGCGGCGATCGCCGCGGTCGCCGACGACGAGCAGCTCGCGCGGTTCGGCGGCCGGTGGGCGGCGATGGCGATCACCGAGCCTGAGGCCGGCTCGGACTCCGCGGCGATCCGCACCACCGCCGCCTACGACGAGGCGAGCGGCGAGTACGTGCTCAACGGCGAGAAGATCTACGTGACCAGCGGCGACCGCGCCGAGCTCATCGTCGTGTGGGCGACGCTCGACCGCTCGGCCGGCCGCGGCGCGATCAAGTCGTTCGTCGTCGAGCGCAACAACCCCGGGCTGACGCTCGACCGCCTCGAGCACAAGCTCGGCATCCGCGCCTCGGACACCGCCAACTTCATCCTGAACGACTGCCGGGTGCCCCGGGAGAACCTGCTTGGTGACTCCGACGTCCAGCAGTCCAAGCAGGGCTTCGCCGGCGTGATGAAGACCTTCGACAACACCCGACCGCTCGTCGCCGGGATGGCGATCGGGGTCGCCCGCGCGTGCCTCGAGCGCACCCGCGAGCTGCTCGGGTCGGCGGGCGTCGAGATCGACTACGACCGCCCTCCGGTCCTGCAGTCCGGCGCCGCCGCCGAGTTCATCGCGATGGAGGCCGACTGGGAGGCGGCGCGCCTGCTCACCCTGCAGGCGGCGTGGATGGCCGACAACCGGGTGCCCAACTCCCTGCAGGCGTCGATGGCTAAGGCGAAGGCCGGACGCATGGGCACTGAGGTCGCGCTGCGCTGCGTCGCCCTGTGCGGGGCGAGCGGGCTCGCCGAGACCGAGCTGCTCGAGAAGTGGTCGCGCGACGCCAAGATCCTCGACCTGTTCGAGGGCACCCAGCAGATCCAGCTGCTGATCGTCGCCCGCCAGCTGCTGGGCCTCAGCTCCGCTCAGCTGCGCTGAAGTCGCGTCACCCGGACCGCTCGGCGCGCGCGCCGCTCACGGTCCTTGAGATGCGCTCGAACCGGATCCCGGCCCGGCGCAGCCGTTCGGTGAGCGGCGCTCCCATGGCAACCGCCGGAGTGAGCTGGCCGGCGGTCTGCACCGGCGGATCGTGAGCGAGGCAGAGCGCCGACTCGGCGAGGAACTTGGCGGTCTCCCCGTAACCGGGGTCGCCGCCCGACACCTCGCACACCACCCGCGGCTCCGCGTCCCCGGCGACCCGGCCGACGATCCGCACCCGGAACCACGACCGCGCCCGGCGAACGGCATCTGGCCCGTCACCCTGCGTCTTGGCCTTCCGCAGGAGGCTCAACACGGGGGGGATCTGGGCAGCGAGCACGAGCGTCCCCGCCCCGGCGATGAGCCCCGCCGTGGGGGCCGCGCGGCGGGTGAGCAGGTAATGCGTGTACCCGAAGTCCGGTCCGTAGCGCGGTAGCGCGCGAGCGGAGCGCAGCACGATCTGCGGGTCGATCGTGGGCGCCGGCACCACCCAGCCGCCGGCGAGCGGCTCGCGGTGCGGCGGGCGGGCGATCCCGTGGAC
>CAXTTD010000484.1:0-2801 GCA_964246945.1 uncultured Solirubrobacteraceae bacterium
GGACACTCGAGCTCCGGCGCGAGCGGCCCGTCGAGCACCAGCGGCTCGCGCAGGGGGAGGTTGAGGTGCACCGGGCCCGGGCGGCCCTCGAGCGCCGTCCAGTAGCTGCGGCAGGCGAGCTGACGCACCCAGCGCATCCCCGCGGCGTCGGCGGGCGGCAGCTCGACCTCGGCGAACCACTTCGCCGCGTCCCCGTAGAGCTTCAGCTGGTCGATCGCCTGACCCGCCCCGACGTCGCGCAGCTCGGCGGGCCGGTCGGCGGTGAGCACGATCAGCGGTACCCGCGCCCAGTGGGCCCCCACCCCGGCGGCGGGGCGCGCGGCGGCCGCGGGGCCCGCGGGGCCGGTCACTGCCACCGGACGCCCGCTCGCCTGCGCGGCCCCGACCGCGAAGAAGCCGGCGCAGCGCTCGTCGATGTGCGAGTAGCAGCGCAGCCGGGGCTCGCGGGCGAGCGAGAGGACGAGCGGCGTGTTGCGCGAGCCCGGCGAGGTGCAGGCGATCTGCATCCCGCAGCGCACGAGCTCATCGGCAAACGCCCGCAGCAGGCGGTAGGTGCTCTGCGGCGGCCCGGAGCTCACGGTTCGATCATGACAGCCGGCCGGCGGCCGGCCGCCACGCGCACCGAGCAGGACGCGCAGCGCGGACCTAGGATGATCGACGATGGCCGATCGGGTCACCGAGCTGCTGTTCCTGCACGGGTTCACGAACACCGGCGCGAGCTGGGAGGACGTGATCGCCGCGCTACCCGGCAGCTACCACCCCCAGGCGCCGGACCTCCGCGGCCACGGCTCCGCCTCAGGCGCGCGGCCGGTGGACCTCGCGGCCGTGCTCGCCGAGATCGATGCCCTCGCTCCCGAGCGCTTCACGCTCGTCGGCTACTCGCAGGGCGGGCGGATCGCCCTGCACGCCGCGCTCGCGCCCGCGCTGCGGGGCCGGATCGAGCGGCTCGTGCTCATCGGTGCGAGCCCGGGGCTCGCCGATCCCGCCGAACGCGCGGCCCGCCGCGAGGCCGACGAGGCGCTCGCCGCATGGGCGCAGACGGTGACCATCGAGCAGTTCGTCTCCCGCTGGGCCCAGACCCCAGTGCTGGCCGACCAGTCCGCCTCGGTCCGCGCGGCGGTGTTCGCCGACCGCCTGCGCAACACCACCGACGGGCTCGCCGCCGCCCTGCGGGGTCTCGGCACTGGGACCCTGGCCTCGCTGTGGGACCGGCTCGGGGAGATCACGCCCCCGGTGGAGCTCATCGTCGGTGAACGCGACGCGAAGTTCCGGGCGACCGCCGAGCGGATGGTGGAGGGGTTGCCCGACGCGCGCCTGCACCTCGTCGCCGGGGCCGGCCACGCGGTTCACCTCGAGGACCCGTGGACGGTGGCGGCGCTCATCGTCGCCACCGGCGGGGTCTGAGCTCAGAGGCCGAGCGTAACGGCCAGCGCTTCGTCCACAGCACGCATCTCGAGACCGCTCAGCCGTCCCGCGGATTCCCCGAGGCGTTCGGTGCTCACCGCGGTCATCTGCTCGATGAGGACGCGAGTGGTGTTGCCCCCCAAGTGGATGATCGGGCGGAACGATCGTGGCGGCGCGGAGCGCGACGTGGGCGCGACGAGCACCGTGCTGAGCGCCAGCAGCTCATCGGCCTGGACGATCACGGCATACCGCGCACCGCGTTGCTCGCTTCCGCGCCGGTCGCGCGGAATGCGCAGGCGCCGCACCTCGCCGCGAACCACGGCTATGCCTTGGGCCAGGGTGCCGCGACCGCATCCATGTCCTCGCGGACCCGTTGTGCCTCGGCGAGGTCATCTGGGTCCTGGGCGGCCAGCCGCGCCTCTTCCCGGACCGCTGAGCGGCGCCGGCGGCGCGCAGCCGATTCGCGTAGCGCGAGCCGAATCGCCTCTGAGTCGTTGGACACCTCGCCGCGCAGCAGCGCCAGGTCGTTCTCGGCACGCTCGTCGAGTCGGGTCTGCACGGTCCGCGTCACAGTCCTCACCGTACCACGATCCGTACTACATCTGGTCAGTCGCCACGTTGCGAGCGGCCGAGTGAACAGTCTCCGTACCATTCGGCGAGACCGCCGCCGAGGCCTGGAGTCCCCGGCACCGCGATCGACCCCGCGCGAACCGGCAGCGGGTCGTCGCGGTCGGCGAAGATCGACAGCGTCGCCAGCCCGCACGCCCGGCTGGGACGGATCACCGCGGCGGCGTGGAGCGCGGCGGCGATCCCCAGCGGACCGTCGAGGGTCGAGGCGAGGAACACCTCGTAGCCCGCGGCACGCGCGCGGTCGGCCGCCGCCAGGGTGCCGCTGATCCCGCCGCAGCGGGCGATCTTCAGGCATGCGAGCTCGGCCGCTGCCGGCGCGACGAACGCCTCCGGGTCGGCGGCGGACTCGTCGAGGGCGAGTGGGATGTCGGTGAGGTCCCGCAGCGCCGCGATCTCGGCGAGACCGTGGACGGGCTCCTCGCAGAGCTCGATCCCCACCGGTTCCAGCGCCCGCAGCACGGCCGCCGCCTCCCCGGGGCGCCACGCGCCGTTGGCGTCGATGCGGATCGTCATGTGCGGGCCGGCGAACGCGCGCACCGCGGCGAGCCGACCCGGGTCGTCTCCGATCCCCACCTTCACCTTCACCGTGCCGTAGCCGGCGGCGCGGGCCTCGGCGGCCTCGCGGGCGGCGCCCGAACGATCGCCGGCGGCGATCGCGTGGTTGACGGCGACCGGGGGCGCCGCGGTCGCCCCGAGCAGCCGCCACCCCGGTTCGCCGGTCCGTCGGCCCGCGAGGTCCCCCCGCGCGAGGTCGATCGCCGCGCGCG
>CAXTTD010000485.1:0-2799 GCA_964246945.1 uncultured Solirubrobacteraceae bacterium
GAACGCGGCGGCGGCCAGCACCGCCGCGTTCTTGGCGCAGCCCGCGAGCTCCACGCCGGTGACGTCGGCGGTGAGGCTCACGTCGAGCTTGGTCAGGCTCAGCATGTCCGAGAGCTGGTTGGCGAGTCCACGGTCGACCGAGGCGAGCACCACCGAGGCGCCGCGCTCGAGCATCTCGCCGGCGTGGGCGGGTCCGCCGAGCACCGCAACCGCGCGCGCCGCGCAGCGCTCGGCGACGAACGCGGCGGGCAGCGTGCCGAGCGGGGGCACGAGTCCCTTGGACATCACGAGGACCCCCATCCGAGCGCGGATCTGGGGACCGTGGGCGGCGATGACCGCCGGCAGCGCCTTCGCGGGCACGGCCAGGCACACGAGGTCGTGGCCCTCGAATTTGAGCTCGGACGCCCGGGTGACGGTGACCGTGTCGGGCAGCGCGACTCCCGGTAGGTAATGCGCGTTCTCTCGGGTGGCCGCCAGCTGGGCTGCCTGCTCGGTGGTGCGGCAGCCGAGCTCGACCTCGAGCCCGGCGCGGGCGAGCGCGACGGCGAGACTCGTCCCCCAGGCGCCGGCGCCGATCACCGCGACCCGCCGCATCGGGGCGAGTCCACCGAGCCATTCCCACTGCAGCATCACGCACGGCCAGATGCGCTCGGTGACCGCGCCGGCGAGCGCCGGCGAGGGGTTCTCGACCACCGGGAAGCGCAGTGCCCGGCCGGCGCGCAGCCGAACCTTGTGGGGACGGATTCGCCAGCCGCGGCGGATCGCCTCGGTGCCGATCACCGCGATCGGCACGACGGGCGCGCCGGACTCGAGCGCGAGGCGACCCACGCCGCGCTTGGGCTGGCCGAGCGCTCCGGGTCGCACCCGCGTGCCCTCGGCGAAGATGAGCACGATGTCCCCGCGCGCGAGGATCTGACGCGCGGTCTCGATCATCTGCTCGTCGGAGGCCCCACGGGCCACCGGAAAGGCCCCGAGCGCGTTGAGCAGCCACGCGGCGACCGGATGGGCGAACAGCTCCTGCTTGGCGACGTAGTGCATGGGGCGCCGGGCCATGCAGGCGATGACGAACGGATCGAGGAAGCTGCGGTGGTTGGCGGTGGCGAGCACCGGGCCTTTGGCCGGAAGATGCTCCCGGCCGATTCGCTGCATGCGGAAGTACACGAGGAAGAACGCCTGGAAGGTGACGCGCACGAACGCGTAGAGCAGCGGGTTGACCCCGTGCTCACGGGCGCGCCGGTGCAGTCGCTCTCGCTGGTCGCTGTCCACGATAAGAGCCGTACCCGGGGCCGCCCAGGTCGTTACAGTCCGACGTGGTGAGTTCAGCTCCCGACCGCACCCGCATCCTGCGCGGCGCTCTCAGCGGCGCCGTCGCCGCCGCGGTGTGGGCCGCCCAGCAGCCGCTCGACAAGCGTCTCCTCGACAGCCGCTTCGACGACGTCGAACTGCTCGGCAAGACGGTGACCCGCGGGGACGGCTGGTACCCGGCCGGGCTCGCCATGCACATGGGCAACGGTGCGCTGTTCGGCGCCGTCTACGCGACCCTTGCCCCCCGGCTGCCGCTTCCGGCGCCGCTGCGCGGTCCGGCGGCGGCGCTCGCGGAGAACTTCGCGACCTGGCCGCTCACCGCGCTCACCGACCGCCTGCATCCCGCGCGCGACGAGCTGCCCCAGCTGTTCGGGAGCGGGCGCGCGCTCGCGCAGGCGACGTGGCGTCACCTCCTGTTCGGGATCGTGCTCGGCGAGCTCGAACGGCGAGTGAACCGCGACGAGGAACCCCCAGCGCCCGAGCCCGAGGCCCAGTACTCCTCGAACGGGCACGGTTCACTCGAACACGCGCTGTCGACGGGCCCCGACAGCTGAGCCCGTTGCGGTTCGTCGACACCCCTCGCCGACTGGGAGCGCGAGGGTGCCGGGGATGAACGGGACTGAGACGAGGGCTCAGTCGGGGATCGCCGCGCCGTCGGGCACGACGATGCCGAACAGGTCGCCGATCGCGGCGAGGCTCGCCGCCTGCAGCGCGGCGGCGGGGACCGCGTCCGCGGAGCCCGGCAGCGAACGGGTGGCCGTCGTGTTCGCGATCACGGTCGGCGCGTAGCCGTGGCTGAACGCGCCCCGGGCGGTCGAGTTGACACACATGTGGGTCATGAACCCGGTGAGCACCAGGTTCGTCGCCCCGCTGCGCGTGAGGTGCTCGTCGAGCTCGGTCTGCACGAAGCAGTCGGGGAAGTTCTTGGTCATCACCGTCTCCCCTTCACGGGGCGCGACCTTCTCGACGATCGCCCCGCTGCGCGCGTTCAGGTCGTAGGGCGAGCCCTCACCCGCGTCGTGCTGAAAGTGGATGATCGGGATCCCCGCGCTCCGAGCCCGCTCGAGCATCTCCGCGGCGTGGTCGAGCGCGGCCTGGACACCCTCGAGCTCCATCACGCCGTCGGTATAGGTGTTCTGGCAGTCGATCATGATCAGCGTCGAGTCGGCGAGGCTCGGCGGCTGCGCAGGCAGGCCACTGAGGTCCCGTAGGGTGGTGGACACGGGCATCGTTGTCTCCTCTTGAGATCCTGCACACGCAGGGCACCGGACGCTACCGCGAATTGCCGAGGCAGCACCGGGGTAGCGAACCGGTTCGCGCTCCCGATCGCGAGCCGGTGAACCGACCCTCCGGTACCGTGTTCTCGTGCTCGACGCCTCGTCGCAGCCGTGCCCGCCTAGCTCAACTGGTAGAGCACTTGATTTGTAATCAAGCGGTTGGGGGTTCAAGTCCCCCGGCGGGCTTCGAGAAGTCGCTGCAAAGCGAGGCTGTTTG
>CAXTTD010000486.1:0-2797 GCA_964246945.1 uncultured Solirubrobacteraceae bacterium
CGCCCATTCCCCCGGGATGCGTCCGTGTGCGTCGGTGCGCTGCGGATCGGCCCCCGCGGCGAGCAGCGGCGGGACGAGCCCCGGGGCGCGCTGGACCGCGGCGTGAAGCGGGGTGGTCCCGGTGAACGCCGCGAGGTTCGGATCGGCGCCGGCGGCGAGCAGCCGCTGCGCGATCTGCCGCCGGTCGGTCACCACCGCGGTCCACAGGGCGCTCTCGCCGCCGTCACATCCGCAGCGGTGATCGACCGGCGCCCCCGCATCGAGCAGCGCGTCGACGACCGACGGATCACCCGCCTCGACGGCGCGGATGAGCGGCGTCGCCGCGCCGGCCGCGCCCAATCCCGCGGGGACCGCCTCTTCCCAGCTCCACGCCTCCTGCGCCTCGAGCAGAGCCGGACATTTCGCCACCAGCCGGCGGACGGCGGCGAGGTCGTGACGGCGGATGGCGGCGAACAGCGCGACCTCGTCGCGGAAGCCGTTCGTACGTGAGGGCCGGGCGGCGGTGAGCTCGTGCTCACTCATCTCGAGCAACCCCCTGAGTCGGCGCCGGGCGGAGAACGCCCGCTTGCGCGTGGCTGATTCGGTGATGGAGAGGAAGCGGGCGACTTCGACGAGGCTCAGGTCCCCGAGGTGATGCAGCGCGATCACGGTGCGCTCGTGCTCGGGCAGTGTCTCGACCGCCGCGTGGACCCGCGCACGCTCCTGCGCGGCGGCGATCACTGCGGGTGGCGTCGCGGGATCGACCGCGAGCGGCTCGGGCAGCGGCACGGGGCGGGGCACCCGCCGGCGGGCCCGTCGTGCGCACACCCTGTGCACGATCGCGGCAAACCAACCCGGAAACGCGGCCGGCTCGCGCAGATCCTCGATCCGGCTGAGGGCAACCGCGAACGCCTCCTGGGCGATGTCTCGCGCCCCGTGCCAGTCGCCGTCACGGCCGAAGGCGATCGCGACCGCCATGTCCTGGAAGCGGGCGACCAGATCGGACCATGCAGCGGGATCTCCGGCACGGGCCGCGAGCACCACCTCGCCGACGGGTCGCTCACGCATCGTCATCACCCCCAGGAGCCTCGCATCGGCTCGATCGTTACCGGGTCATGGCGTCCACCGCGCTATCTCTGCAGGTCGCGTGCTCGCCGGCTACGACCACCTGCTCACCGCCGCCCGCCGCCTGCAGTGGGACGCCGAGGCAATCGGCCTCCGCGCCGATGCGGCCGCGGCCGCCCGGCTGCCCAACGCGCAGCGGGCGGTTCTGACCGCGCTGGTCGCCGGGTTCTGCCTCGCCGAGCACGCGGTCGCCGATGAACTGGCGCCGTGGGTGGCGGGCGCCGGGGCTGATCCCCGAGCGCGGGAGTGCTTCGCCGTGCAGGCCAACGACGAGGCCCGTCATGCCCGGTTCTTCGACCGGGTCGCCGATGAGGTGCTCGGGCTCCCCCCCACGCAGGCGGCGGCCCGGGCCGGGGACGCGCTGCACGAGCTGTTCGCACGTGAGCTGCCCGCCACCGCGCGGGCGCTCGCCGCTGATGCCGAGCGGATGGGCGAGGCGGTCGGCCTCTACCATCTCGTGCTCGAGGGGATCGTCTTCGCGGTCGGCCAGGAGGCGCTGCTCGAGCTCGCGCAGGCAGGCGGACTCAGCGGGATCGCCGAGGGCGTGACCCGCGTGCAGGGTGACGAGCGCTGGCACGTCGGACTGGGGGTGCTGCACCTGCAGCGGCTCGCGATGCCGGTCGACCTCCGCGGGCCGGCGGCGCGGGCGATCGTTGCCTGGGGACCCGAGGTGGCCACGCCCGGGCGGGTCGACCGGGTGCTCGCCGTCCACCGGCGGAGGCTTCAGATCGCCGGCGAGCAGGTGGTCAGCCGGTCGACATGAGCGACACCTCGCGAGCCCGCCTGCGGCGGGGGTTCCCGTCGACGGCCGCCTCCACCCGCTGACCCGGTCGATTCGGCCGAGCGGGGCCGGGACGAAGCGCCCCCGGAGAACTTTGGGCGTTCTATGTGGTCATTGGTCAACCGGTCAACGCGCTGAAGAGCTCCGGAACTGGTCCGAGCTCGACCGGGGCACCGGTGCCGGGACGTCCGGGTCGCCTCCGCGATCGCGCCCGCTGCCCGGGGTGACTATCGCGCCGACCAGCCGCCGTCGATGGTGAGGGTCGCGCCGGTCATGTAGCGCGCGGCGTCACTCGCGCAGAACAGGACCGCGCCGACGACGTCCGACACCCGGGCGAAGCGGCCCAGCGGGATGCGGTCGAGCAACGCCGTGGAGTGACGCTCGGACTCGATCAGCCCCCGCGTCATCTCGGTCTCGATGTAGCCCGGGGCGACGCAGTTGACGCGGATCGGGCCGCGCTCCCGGCCCGCCCACTCGAGCGCGAGCGTGCGGGAGGTCAGCTCGAGGGCGGCCTTGGAGGCCGAGTAGGCGATGAGCCGCTCATGGGCGTGCTCGCCGTGGATCGAGGAGACGTTGACCACGCACGGGCCGGCGGTCGACGCGTCGAGCAGCGGGAGCGCCGCCTGGCAGCAGCGCAGCGCCCCGGTCGCGTTCACCTCGAGCGTCTCCGCGAAACGGTCGGGATCGAGCGTCTCGGCACGGTCGAACGCGGGGCTGATGCCGGCGTTGTTGACGAGCACGTCGAGCCGACCCCAGGTGTCTCGGGCGAGCGCGGTCGCGCGCGCGAGGTCCTCAGGGTCGGTGACCGATCCCGGGCACGCGAGCGCCCGCCCGCCGGCGTCGGCGACGCGGCCGGCGACCTCGTCGAGCGCCTGGGCGCTGCGGGCGCTCAGCAGGAGCTCAGCCCCCGCT
>CAXTTD010000487.1:0-2797 GCA_964246945.1 uncultured Solirubrobacteraceae bacterium
CGCCCGCGCCGGGGTGCTCGTCGGCACCCAGATGGTCGCCAAGGGCCACGACTTCCCCGACGTCGCCCTCGGGGTGGTGATCGACGCCGACCAGACGTTGCGCTTCCCCGACTTCCGCGCCGAGGAGCGGACCTTTGCCCTGGTCACCCAGCTCGCGGGCCGCACCGGCCGGGGGGCAATCCCGAGCCGGGTGCTCGTGCAGACGCTCGCTCCCGAGGCCCGGCCGCTGCGCTACGCGACCGCCCACGACGCGTCGGGCTTCGTCGCCGACGAGCTCGAGCGCCGCCGGGCGCTGAACTATCCGCCGTTCGCCTCGCTCATCCGCGTCGTCTGCTCCGCGCCGGAGGAGCCGGCCGCCCGCGAGGCCGCGGAGGCCATCCACGTCCGGCTGCGCGACGGCGAGGCGCGGGTGCTCGGACCCGCGCCGCTGTTCCGCCTGCGCGGGCGCTACCGCAGCCAGCTCGTGCTCAAGGCCGAGAACCGGCGGGCGGCCATCGACGCCGTCGGCGCCGCCGTGGACGCCGTCGGGCCGGGGGCCGCCCGGACGGGCGCGAGCGTGTCGGTCGACGTCGACCCCCAGTAGGGGCCGGAAGACGGCGGTTCGTAGAATCGCTCTCGATGACCGAGCGCGCCACCGCCGCCGAGGAAGCGATCGAGGGGGACGCGGAGCTCGAGGTCGAGGCCGACGAGCCGCCCGAGCTCGACCCCGAGACCCGTGCGCGCCGCGACCGGGCGCTCGCCCACGTCCGCAAGTTCGGCGATCCGGTGCTGCGCACCCGCGCCCGGGAGGTCGACCGCTTCGACGCCGACCTCGCCGAGGAGGTCGCCCAGATGGGCGAGCTGATGGAGGATGCGCTCGGCGTCGGCCTCGCCGCCACCCAGGTGGGGGTGATGCACCGGGTGCTCGTCTACCGCGTCCATCCCGATTCGCCGGTGGCCGCGCTCGTCAACCCCGAGCTCGAATGGACGGGCAAGGAGGTAGAGGCGCTTGAGGAGGGCTGCCTCAGCCTCCCCGGCGTCCACGTCGACGTGGAGCGCTCGGTGCACGTGCGCGTGCGGGCGCACAACGAGCGCGGGGAGCCGATCCTGATCGAGGCTGCGGGCCTCGAGGCCCGGGTGATCCAACACGAGATCGACCACCTCGACGGGGTGCTCGTGTTCGATCGGATCTCGCGCTCGGAGCGCAAGCAGGCCATGAAGGCCCTGCGCGACGCGCTCGGCGACGACTGAGTCGGGGCGGCCCGCTCGATGCGGATCGTCTACCTCGGGACCTCCGAGTTCGCCGCCGAGGTGCTGCGAGCGCTCGCCGGCTCCCCGCATCGCCCGGCGCTCGTGGTCACCCGCCCCGATCGACCCCGCGGGCGGGGACGGCGGCTCGCCGCCCCGCCGGGGGCGCTCGCTGCCCGTGAGCTCGAGCTGCCGCTCAGCCAGCCCGCCGCGGTGAACGACGAGGCCGCCCGGGCGCAGATCGCCGCCGCCGCTCCGGAGGCGCTCGTCGTGTGCGCGTTCGGGGCGCTCATCCGCGAGCCCCTGCTCTCCGACCACGAGGTGCTCAACGTCCATCCCTCGCTGCTGCCCCGCTGGCGCGGCGCGGCGCCGATCGAGCGCGCCATCATGGCCGGTGACGCGCGCACCGGGGTGTGCATCATGCGCCTCGAGGCCGGCCTCGACACCGGCCCGGTGGCCGCCGGCGCCGAGCTCGCGATCGAGCCGGCGGACACCTTCGGCACGCTGTCCGCGCGGCTGTGGGAACTCGCCGGACCGCTGCTGGTGGGCGTGCTCGACGCCGGCCCCGGCGGCCGGGAGTTCGCCGCCCAGCCACCGGACGGGGTCACCTACGCAGAGAAGATCGGCCCCGAGGACCGGATGCTCACCGGGGCGCAGGACGCATACGCGGCCGCCCGGCGGGTGCGGGCGCTCACCCCCCATATCGGCGCCGCCGTCGCGCTGCCCACCGGCGAGCGGCTCGGGGTGCGGGCCGCGCATCCCCGGGCCCCCCCCCGGGGGCGGGGGGTAGCGGCGCGCGGCGGGGGGGTTAGCCCGCCCGGCAGGGCGAGTGGCCGGTGCTCGGCTGCGCCGCGGAGACGGTGCTCGAGTTGCGCGAGGTGCAGCCCGCCGGCGGCCGGGCGATGGACGGCGGCGCGTACCTGCGCGGGCGCCGGCCCGCCGCCGCGGGCGAGCGATGAGCGCCGTGCCTACGAGCGCCCGTGACACGGTCTCCCCGGCCCGCCGGGTCGCCTATACGGTCGTGCGGCGGGTGTTCGAGCAGGGTGCCTACGCCGACCGGGCGCTGATCGCCGAGGCCGCCGACCTGGAACCCCGGGAGCGCGCGTTCGCCCCCGCCCTCACCTATGCGACCGTCCAGCGCCGCGCGACCCTCGACCACGTCCTGAACCGCCTTTCGAGCCGCCCGCCCGAGCGTCTTGACCCCGGCGTGCTCGCTGCCCTGCGGCTCGGTCTCGCCCAGCTGCTGCTGCTCGACGGGGTCCCTGACCACGCGGCGGTGCACGAGTCTGTCGAGCTCGCGAGTCGCGCGGCGCGGGCGGCTTCGCCAATGCGGTGCTGCGCCGGGGCACCCGCGAGGGCGCGGAGATCCTCGCCGGGCTCTCCGACGCGACCCCCGCGGGGGCGGCGACCCTGCACTCGGTGCCGCAGTGGCTCGCCGAGCTGTGGTTCGCGGAGCTCGGTGCCGCTGGCGCCCGGGCGCTGCTGGCGGCGATGAACCGCCCCGCCGAGTCGGCGCTGCGGGTCAACACGCTGCGCGCCACCCCGGCCCAGGTCGCCGCCGAGCTCGGGG
>CAXTTD010000488.1:0-305 GCA_964246945.1 uncultured Solirubrobacteraceae bacterium
CCCGCGGGGACCTTGCCCGTGGCACGGGAGGCGGCGCGTGCACGGTTCACGCAAACGTAAGCTGCGTCGCGCATCATGAGCGCGCCCATGTCCCGCCATCTCCCCATCCGCCGATGATCGTCCTCATGGCGTTCGCGTTCGTCGCGGGCGCCGGGACCGGGATCACCCCATGCGTGCTGCCGGTGCTGCCGGCGATCCTGTCGGCGAGCGCCGCCGGCGGCCGGCGCCGGCCGCTGGGGCGCGTGCTCGGGCGTGCGCTCCCCTTCACGGTCACCATCGGGCGCCTCGCCGCGCGGGGCAACGCC
>CAXTTD010000488.1:315-2791 GCA_964246945.1 uncultured Solirubrobacteraceae bacterium
TTCGACGTCGCGATCAGAGAACTTCTGGCCGCCCGGCGCCGTCCGCTGGGGATCGTGCTCGGGCTCGCGATCACCTTCACGGTCACCATCGTGCTCCTCGCCTCGCTGGTCAACGACGTCGGCCTCGACGGCTCGGCGGCGCGGACGGTGGCGATCGTGGTGCTCATCGTGTTCGGCGTCGTGCTGTGCGTGCCCGAGCTCTCCGAGCGCGTCGAGGCGCCGCTCTCGCGCCTGGCCCGGTTCGGTCCCAAGACCCGCGGCGACGGGTTCTGGTCGGGCCTCGGGGTCGGGGGCGCGCTCGGCTTCGTGTGCGCGCCGTGCGCGGGGCCGATCCTCGCCGCGGTCACCTCGGTGAGCGCCTCGAGCGGTGCCTCCGCGCGGGTGGTGCTCGTCGCGCTCGCCTACGTCGTGGGTCTGTCGGCGGTGCTGCTCGTCTACGCGTTTGCCGGCCGCGCGGTGATCACCCGCGCCCGACGCGCGCTGCGCGGGCACGTCGTCGAGCGGGTGCTCGGCGCGGTCCTGCTCGCCACCGGCGTCGCAATGGCGTTCAACCTCGACGTCAACTTCGAGCACGCGCTCGCCAACGACACGAGCCTGCCGGCGATCTTCACCGACCCCACGCGATCGCTCGAGAGCTCCCACGCGGTGTCGAGCCGCCTCGCCTCGCTGCGACCCCCGTCGCGGTTCGCCGAGCGTCAGGCAAGCGCGGCGGCCACGCCGAGCGCCGACCACATCGGGGTCGCCATCCCCGGAGTCAAGACCCCCAAGCTCGCCGACCTCGGCGCCGCACCGCCGTTCACCGACACCGAGGACTGGTTCAACACCCCCGGGAACAAGCCCGTCACGCTCGCCTCGATGCGCGGCCACGTGGTACTCGTCGACTTCTGGACCTACACGTGCATCAACTGCCTGCGCACGCTGCCGTTCGTGAAGGGCCTCTACGCCCACTACCACCGCTACGGGCTCGACGTGGTCGGCGTCGAGACCCCGGAGTTCACCTTCGAGCGCGAGGCGGGCAACGTCCGGCAGGCGATCGCCACCGACGGGATCAAGTACCCGGTCGTCCAGGACAACCGCTACGGGACCTGGAACGCCTACCAGAACGAGTACTGGCCGGCCGAATACCTGATCGACGCCAAGGGCGACGTCCGCCACACCCAGTTCGGGGAGGGCGACTACAAGCAGGACGAGGCGGCGGTGCGCGAGCTGCTCTACGAGGCGGGCGCCCGCCACCTGCCCGCGCCCATGACCGCCAAGGCGGTCCTCCCCGCCCGGGGCCTCGCCACCCCCGAGACCTACCTCGACCCCGCGCGGGCGCAGCTCGCCGCGAAGCTCGAGCTCGGCACCCACACCTACACGACCGTCGCCCACCCCAGACTCAACGAGTTCTCGCTCGGCGGGACGTGGACGGCGAGCTCGCAGGCGATCACTCCGGCGGGCGCGGGCGCGACCATCACCGGCGGCTTCGACGCCCAGCACGTGTATCTGGTGCTCACCTCAGCCGGCAACCGGCCGCGCACCGTCCACCTGCTGCTCGACGGTAAGCCGCTCACCGCGCACGAGGCGGCCGCCGACGTCCACGGCTCGTCGGTCACCGTCCGCGGTCAGCACCTGTACTCGCTGGTGTCGCTGCCCGCCGACGAGATGGCGACGCTCACCGTGCAGGTGCCCCGCGGCGTGAGCGCCTACGACTTCACGTTCGGATAGTCGGCTGCGCTGGGGGGGTGAATCGAGGTCTCCCCGTGGCTCTGGTAGGCGTGGGGGATACATCCAACCTCCTGGGACAAATCGCCCAACTCGCAGCGCGGCAGTACGGCCACGTCACCTGGAGCCAGCTGCGCGCGCTCGGCGTGCCGGCGAGCACGATCGGACACTGGCAGCGCTCTGGACGGCTGGTTCGCGTCCATCAGGGCGTATACGCGCTCGGCTACCGCCGCATCGAGCCGGTCGCCCGGGCGCTCGCGGCCGTGCTCGCCTGCGGGCCCACCGCGGTGCTCAGCCACGACTCGGCGCTCGCGCTGTGGTGCCTGCGGCGCTGGAGCGATCCGTTCGAGGTGACGGTGAGCACCGACCGGCGGCCCGCCGGGATCGTCGTGCACCGCTCGCGCGTACTGCGCAGCGATGAGTGCACTGTCCAACTCGGCGTCCCGGTCACCCGCCCCGCCCGGGCGATCGCCGACATGCGCCGCCGCCGTCGCCTCACCCCGCGGCAGGTCGTTCGCCTCACCAACGCGGCGCGCCTGAACCACGTGCTCACCACCGAGGAGGCCGAACGCCTGCTCCACCACCGCCGCAACCCGACCCGCAGCGGCCTGGAGGACGCCCTCCAGCGCTGGCTCGAGCGCTACGACCTGCCCCAGCCGGAGATCAACGTCCACCCCGGCGGCCACGAGGTCGACGCCCTGTTCGCCGCCGAGCGCGTCATCATCGAGCTCGACGACTACGCCACCCACGGCGACCCGGCGAGCTTCCAGAC
>CAXTTD010000489.1:0-2783 GCA_964246945.1 uncultured Solirubrobacteraceae bacterium
GGCTCGCAGCGCGGCTGACTCTGCCTCGGCGTGGGCAAACCTGACGATCGCGGCCGAGTCAAGGTAGATCATCAGCGCTCGCCGGAACGGTCCCGGACCAGCTCGTCGGCCACGTTGATCCCGTCCGGCTGCCCGAGGTCCATCTGCAGGACCTCGCGGCGCATCTGGGCTGCCCGCTCGCGGCGGCCGGCTCGGTTCCTGCGCGCGACCCACCAGCCGGGGGCACCGGACCCGTTCGGGCTCACCGACCGCGAGCGTCAGGTGCTCTCGCTGCTCGCCGAGGGCGCCACCAACCGGCAGATCGGCGCCGCTCTCTACATGGCCGAGAAGACCGCGAGCGTCCACGTCTCGCGGATCCTCGCCAAGCTGGACGTGCAGGGCCGTACCGAGGCCGCCGCGGTGGCCCATCGCCTGCAGCTCACCGCGCCTCCGGGGAGCGCAGTGCACCGGTAGGCTCCGCGCGATGCGCACCCCCGCCGAATGGGAGCCACACGAGCGGACCATCATGGGCTGGCCGTGCCGTGAGGAGCTGTGGGGCGAGACGCTCGCGCACGCGCGCGCGGATTACGCGGCGGTGGCGAACGCGATCGCCGCCTTCGAGCCGGTGACGATGATCGCCAACCCCGGGAAGCAGGCGGCGCACGCGCGGGCGGCGTGCGCGGCGAACGTCGAGGTGCTCGAGCTCGCGCTCGACGACTCGTGGCTGCGCGACTGCGGTCCCATCTACACCCTCGGTGAGGACGACTCCCGGGTCGCCGTCCACTTCCGCTTCAACGCCTGGGGGGAGCGGTTCGCGCCCTGGGACGCCGACGCCGCCGTCGGCGCGCTCGTCGCGGAGGCGCTCGGCGACTCGGTCCGCGAGGCCGAGCTGGTGCTCGAGGGCGGCTCGATCCTCACCGACGGCGCGGGCACGCTGCTCACCACCGAGCAGTGCCTGCTGCACTCCAGCCGCAACCCGTCGCTCGTTCGGGGCCAGATCGAGGCGGCGCTCGCCGAGAACCTCGGCGTGGAGCGGTTCCTGTGGCTCGGCGAAGGGCTCGTCGAGGATCGCGACACCGACGGCCACATCGACCTCATCGCCGCCTTCACCGCACCCGGCAAGGTCCTGCTGCAGGGCGTGCCTGCCGACAACCCCAACGCGGCGAATTGCCGAGAGAACGCCGAGCGTCTGCAGCGCGCCGGGCTCGAGGTGATCGAGATGCCGTTCCTGCCCTACGCCGAGGTGGCGGGCGAGACCGTGGTCGCCAGCTACATGAACTTCTACATCTGCAACGGGGCGGTGATCGTCCCGGTCACCGGCGAGGATCCCGACCGCGACGTGTCGGCGCTCGAGCTGATCGGCGCCGAGTTCCCCGGCCGCGAGCCGGTACCGGTGCCGGGCGCCGTAATCGCCTACGGGGGCGGCGGGCCGCACTGCATCACCCAGCAGGTGCCGGTCGCCCCGTGACCCCGGAGCTGATCCTCGCCACCGAGCTCCCGGACTCCCCGGCGCGCACCCGGGCGCCCGAGCGCGCGCCGCTGCGCCTCGGGCTCGTGCAGGAGCGCTTCCATCCCGACCCCGCGGAGCACCGTGAGGCGCTCGCCACTGGGATCCGCATGGCGGCCGGCGAGGGGGCGCGCATCGTGTGCCTGCAGGAGCTCACGCTCTCCCCGTACTTCGCGGTCACCCCCGACGGTCCCCGGGCGGGCGGCGCGGAGCCCGAGGATCTCGCCACCGGGCCGACGGTCGCGTTCGCCGCCGCGATGGCGATCGAGACCGGGGCGTACGTGCACGCCTCCCTCTACGAGCGCGCCGACGCACCCGACGGGCTCGGGTACAACACCGCCGTGGTGCTCGCTCCCGACGGGCGCCTGATCTCCCGCACGCGCAAGCTGCACATCCCGATCACCGCCGGCTACTACGAGGACCGCTACTTCCGCCCCGGTCCGGCGGCGGGCGAGAGCGGCGGTCCGGCGGTGCCCGAGCTGCCCGGCGGTCCGTTCCCGCTCACGTCGATCCCGATCACCGGCGAAGCGGCCGGCGACTGGACGGCCCTCGGCTGCCCGACCTGCTGGGACCAGTGGTTCCCCGAGCTCGCCCGCGCCTACGCACTGCGGGGCGCCGAGGTGCTCGTCTACCCGACCGCGATCGGCTCCGAGCCCGATCACCCGGACTTCGACACCCAGCCGCTGTGGGAGCGGGTGATCGTCGGCAACGGCGTGGCCAACGGCACGTTCATGGTCGCGGTGAACCGGACCGGCTCCGAGCCGCCTTTGGAGTTCTACGGGTCGAGCTTCATCTCCGACCCTTACGGCCGGATCCTCGTCCAGGCGCCGCGCTCGGAGCCCGCGGTGCTCGTCGCCGACCTCGACCTCGACCAGCGCCGGGACTGGCTCGAGCTGTTCCCGTTTCTCACCACCCGTCGCCCCGACGCCTACGGCTCGCTCGTCCGCGAGTCCTCCTGAGCCTCCGCCCGGCGTCGCCCGGGGCGCGTGTCAGGATCGGGGGATGACGAGGACCGTGAGCGACAGCTTTCTCGGGGGATGATGAGGACCGCGAGTGACAGCTTTCTCGGGGGATGATGGGGACCGGGAGCGATACCTTTGCCGCCGAGGCCCGTGAGCGGCTGCGCGCGCTCACCGCCGACCCCGGCGCCGAGTTCCGCGACGGCCAGCTCGAGGCGATCACCGACGTGGTCGCCGACCGCGCCCGGGTGCTGTGTGTGCAGCGGACCGGGTGGGGAAAGTCGGCGGTGTACTTCCTGGCCACCTCGCTGCTGCGGGAACCCGGCCCCACCGCCCAC
>CAXTTD010000490.1:0-1724 GCA_964246945.1 uncultured Solirubrobacteraceae bacterium
GCCGCGCGCGCCGGCGAGCGCGGCGCGGGGCCGGCGGGCGCGCTCGCGCGCAGCCGCCTCGCGTGCTGCGGCGGCTTCGACCTCGACGACCCGGAGATCCTCGCCGAGGCGGCGGCCGCCGCGGGGGTGCCGCTCAGCGCCTGCCTGGAGGCCGCGGGCGAGGCGTGGCGCGATGACGAGTTGCGCGAGGTCACGGCGAACCTGCGCGAGGCGGCTGAGCGCGAGCGCGAACGCCGGCCCCGAGCCGAGCTCGCAGGCGAACGCGGCCGCCCGCATCGCCGACGGCGCGGGGGCGGGGAAGTGCTCGGGCCACACGAGCGGCAGGTGCAGCGCCGCGGCGCGCCCCTCGGCGGCGCTGCGCAGCTCGTGCAGGCGCCGTCCGCGTGGGCGGGAGCTCGAGAGCGCCGACCCGTCGACGGCTACCCACTCGACCTCGCCGAGCAGCCGCTCCACCCGCTCGGCCGCGAGGTACGAGAACGGGTCCGCGACGTCGAAGAAGAAGCTCGGGGGTGGGGCCATCGCGGAACGCGACGCGTGGGCCCGATCGAGCGGGAAAGACAGCAGTTCACCCATTGAGGTCTCCCTCTCGCCTACGCGCGGCGAGCGGTCGTGGATCATCCTTGCGTCCACTGCAACGCCCGGGAGGGGGTGAACTGGCGCAAAACGTGCATGGATCCCGGGAGATTCGGATACCTTCTTCGGTAGGAGCACTCGTTCGTCCAAGGAGCTGGACATGCCGCACCTTCCCCCTGCGAAGCGCCACCCGTACGACCAGTGGTCGCCCGATGCCCGCGCGCTGGATCTGGTGGGCGACAAATGGACGCTGCTGATCGTCCGCGACCTCATCCCGGGGCCGCGCCGCTTCGTCGAGCTGCAGCGGGTGCTGCCGGGGATCTCGACCGAGCAGCTGCGCTCGCGCCTGAACCGGATGGTCGCCGACGGCATGCTCACCCGCAAGCGCTACCGCGAGGTCCCGCCGCGCGTTGACTACGAGCTCACCGAGCGATCCCGCGAGCTCGCACCGGTGCTCGGCGAGCTCGCCCGCTGGGGGTACGCGTGGAGCTGGGGCGCCCCCCGCCCAAGCGAGCAGGTCGACATCACCGCGCTGTTCCGGCTGCTGCCCGGGCTGGTGGACGCCCACGAGGCGCTGCACGGCCGGGTCCTGCTCACCGTGAGCGACGGCCACGACGGCGCGCCCGCCCACACGCTGCTGCTGCTCACCGACGCTGTCGCCCGGGTCACCGAGTCCTCCGACGCAGTGGTCGCCGACGCCCGCCTGGAGGGCAGCACCGCCGACTGGGTGGCGACGCTCAGCCCGGCCGGGGCACGGCGCCTGGCGGTCTCCGGACGCGAGGATCTCGCCGAGTTCGCCCTCGGTCTGCTCACGCTCGGCCGTACGGCGGCGAGCGACGGCGTCTTTGACTCCGCGCAGTCCGCTTCGCTCTGAGGGATCCCGGGAGCTGGCCTCAAGGGGCCGTCCCGCGGTAGCGTGGCGGGCAGAGCCCGCCCGGGTGGTGGAATTGGTCAGACACGGTTGCCTTAAGAGCGACTGCCTCGCGGCGTGAGGGTTCGAGTCCCTCCCCGGGTACTGACGATGTACGTGAACCACACCGCGAGAGCGCAACTTCCGCCGGGGATATGTGATCTGACAGGCGAGACCGTCTCGTAGGAACCTCCATGGAAGCGTCCGCGCTCAAATATCAGGCCGGGATCGGCCTTCACGG
>CAXTTD010000490.1:1734-2386 GCA_964246945.1 uncultured Solirubrobacteraceae bacterium
CCCCCCCCCGCGGGCGCGGCGGCCGGCGCCGGCGCAACTTTCGGATCGCTAACGTTTTCAGGGCAAGGAGAGCGAGTCTCTCGCGCGCGAGACCCCATGGAAGCCTCCGCCCTCAAATATCAGGCCGGGATCGGCCTTCACGCTCGCACGCCGCTACTGCGGCTGCAATCCGACGAGCGTCTGATCACCCTGCTCCGGCGGGGCAACACCGGTGCCTTCGAGGTGCTGGTGGCCCGCTACGAGTCGCGACTGCTCGCGTTCTGCCGGCATCTGCTCGGCTCCCGGGAGGACGCCGAGGACGTGCTGCAGGAGGTGATGGCGGCCGCGTTCAACGCGATCATCGCCGATGAGCGGCCGATCAACGTGCGCCCGTGGCTGTACCGGATCGCGCGCAATCGCAGCCTCAACCACCTGCGCCGCACCCAGGCGATCGGCGTGGACTCGATGGACCATCACCTCGCCGAGCATGGCGCCTCGACCGCCGACAAGGTCCACGAGCGTGAGCGCTTCCGTGTGCTGGTCGGCGACATCCAGGAGCTTCCCGAGACCCAGCGCACGGCACTCGTGCTCCGCGAGATGGACGCCCTCGCCTACGAGCAGATCGCCGAGGCGATGGAGACGACCGTCTCGAGCGTGAAGTCGCTGCTCGTCC
>CAXTTD010000490.1:2396-2772 GCA_964246945.1 uncultured Solirubrobacteraceae bacterium
GAGGCGGCCGAGGCGCGCCAGCTCTCCTGCGAGGACGTGCGGGTGGAGCTCGCGGAGGTCGCCGAGGGGCTGCTCAAGAAGCCGAGCCCGCTGGTCCGCCGCCACCTCAAGGACTGCCGTCGCTGCGCGGAGTTCCGCACCCAGCTGAAGGCGACCAACAAGGCGCTCGCCGCGCTGCTGCCGGTGGGGCCGCTCGTCGTGTTCCGCAAGCTTGCCTGGCTGCACCTCGGCCACTCCGCGAGCTCCATCCGCACGTCCTCGCAGGAGAGCTGGCGCGCCTCCGCCGCCTCGGCGCGCCCCATCCGCGCCCGCCCGAGCCGCGCCTTGACGCTGGGGCCGGGCGTCGCCAACGCCGCGGCGGTCGGGGCGGTGGCGG
>CAXTTD010000491.1:0-2771 GCA_964246945.1 uncultured Solirubrobacteraceae bacterium
GCGGCGGGGCACGCGGCGAGCCTACCTACCATGGGGAGCCGACCATGGCCGTCCTCATCGCCTCCGATCTCGCCAAGGACCTCTCCGGCGAGCCCCTGCTGCGCGGCGTCTCGTTCAAGCTCGAGCGCCGCGACCGGATGACCCTGTCGGGTCGCAACGGCGCGGGCAAGACGACGCTGCTGAGAATGCTCGCCGGCGAGGCTTCGGTTGACGGTGGCGAGCTCGTGTTCGCCAAGGGCGCGAAGGTCGCGCTGCATGACCAGCGCCCGCCCCGCGAGCGGTCGATCTCGCTGCGGGACTACATCGTCTCCGGCGCCCCAGAGCTCGTCGCGCTCGAGTCGGAGCTCTCCGGCCTCGAGCAGCGGATGGCCGACGGGGACTACGCCGAGGCGACGCTCAACCGCTACGCGGAGGCTCAGGCTCGCCTGGAGACCGCCGGCGGCTACAACTGGCGCGACCGCGCCCTCGACACCCTGCGCGGTCTCGGCTTCCGCGCGGGCGCCGATCTCGATCGCTCGCTGGACACCTTCTCCGGCGGCGAGCTCACCCGCGCCTCGCTGGGCCGCGCGCTCGCCGGCCAGCCCGACCTGCTGCTGCTCGACGAGCCGACCAACCATCTCGACATCGAGTCCCTCGAGTGGCTCGAGGCCCACCTGATCGCGCTCGACGCGGCGGTCGTGCTCGTCGCCCACGATCGCTGGTTCCTGGAGTCGGTCGGCACCTCGGTGCTCGAGCTCGAGGCCGGGCGGGGCAAGTTCTTCGCCGGCACCTGGCACGCGTGGCGCAAGGAGAAGGCGGCCCGCGAGCTCGCGCTCGGCCGTGCCATCGACCGCCAGCAGGCCGAGATCGATCGCCTCGAGCGATTCGTCACCCGGTTCCGGGCGGGCACTCGCGCGCGGCAGGCGCAGTCGCGCCAGAAGAAGCTCGACCGGATCGACCGGATCTCACGCGACCCCCGGGATGGCGCCGGGCTCGCGTTCGCCTTCGAGGCGCCCACGCGCACCGGCCGGGTGGTGTTCGAACTCGAGGACGCGTCGCTGTCCGCTGGCGCGAAGCAGCTGCTGCACGACGCCGAGATCTGGCTCGAGCGTGGCGAGCACGTGTCGCTGGTGGGCGCCAACGGCACCGGGAAGACGACCCTCATCGAGACGCTCGCCGGGGTGCGCGAGCTCGCCTCGGGGAAGCTCCGGGTCGGCCACAACGTCGAGATCGGATATCTCTCCCAGCACGCCGAGGAGCTCGCGGCGGGCGGCGCGCGCACCGTGATCGAGGCCGCCCAGCACCTCACGGGGCTCAAGCCGGGTCCCACCCGAGCGCTGCTCGGCCGCTTCCTGTTCAGTGGAGAGGACGCCGAGAAGCCGCTCGACGGGCTCTCGGGCGGGGAGCGCCGCCGGCTGTCGCTCGCGATCCTCGTCCAGTCCGGCGCGAACCTGCTGATCCTCGACGAGCCCACCAACCATCTCGACCTCGAGAGTCGCGAGGCGCTCGAGGCCGCGCTGTCGAGCTTCCCCGGCTCGCTGCTGCTCGTCTCCCACGATCGCGCGTTGCTCGACGCCGTCGGCAGCCGCACCGTGGAGCTGTACGGGCAGTCGCTGCACTCCTACGTCGGCGGCTGGCCGGAGTACCTACGGGTGCGCGCCGAGCGGGCCGCGAGAGGGGAGTCGGAGCCGCCGGCGGCGCGGTCCGCGGTCGAGGCGACGCCCGCGGCGCCGGCGAAGCGCGTGCCCAAGGTGAAGCCCGCGCGCACACCGAGCTCCGGCGCCCCCGCGAGGTCCGCGCCGCGAGCGAAGGCGGCCCCGCGTGAGAACGGCCGTGGCGCCAAGCGGCTCGAGGAGCAGATCCAGGCCGCGGAGGTGGCGCTCGCCACCGTCGAGGACGAGCTGAGCGATCCCGGGGCGTGGGCCACCCCGGAGGCGAGCGCACGCTCGACCGCGCGCCACGAGGCGGCCACGCAGCGCGTGGCCGACCTGTACGCCCGGTACGAGACCGTCGCCGGCTGAGCCGCGGGGGGCGTACGCTGTGGGAGTGAGCCTCAAGACCTCGGTCAACGTCGCGATCGTGCTCGCGCTCGCCGCGGTCGTCGACATCGTGCCCGGCGGCGGCACCGGCGCCAACGTCGTGGTGCAGGCGATCTCGCTGATCTTCCTCGCCGCGCTCGCCTGGGTCGTCTCGATGGTCTACCGCGAGCGGCGCAACGCGCTGTACTCGCTCGGGGACCGCAAGCGCGCGATCCTCTACGTGGCCGTCGGCGTGCTTGCGGTGACGTTCACCGCCACCAGCCGCCTGTGGAGCTCCTCGCCCGGCGGCGTCGCGTGGCTCGTGCTCATCGCGGGCGCGATCTACGCGGGTGGGTCGGTGCTGTACTCCGCGCGGCGCTACTGACCGCCGCCCGCGCGGGCGATCGACGTCGCATGCCAGACCTATCCTGGACGGGAGATGTCCGTCTACGGAGCCGACCGCCGGCGTGAGCTGCCCGACGCGCCCGGCGTCTACCTGTTCCGCGACGCCAAGGGCAAGGTCATCTACGTCGGCAAGGCGAAGTCGATCAAGAAGCGCGTCGCCTCGCACTTCTCGAACCCGAGCACCCAGGCGGGCCGTCAGATCCTCGAGATGATCGACCAGATCGAGTCGCTCGTGGTCACCACCGAGTCCGAGGCGCTGCTCGTCGAGCAGAACTTCATCCGGCAGTACAAGCCGCGGCTCAACATCCGCCTGCGCGACGACAAGTCCTATCCGTACATCGCGATCTCGCTCGACGAGGAGTTCCCGCG
>CAXTTD010000492.1:0-728 GCA_964246945.1 uncultured Solirubrobacteraceae bacterium
CGGAGCACGGGCTCGCCGCCGACTTGTTCACCCTCGGGCGGGCCGGCCACGTGTGCCTCGAGCCGGGCTCGGGCGCCGTTGGGGGTCTGCTGGCCCTCGGCGTCCCGCTGAGCGCCGGCTACCTCGCCGCCACCGCACTCGCCGCCGGGCTGCTCGGCCTGGCGAGCGCCGCCTGGGTGCGGCGCCTGCTGCCCGGGCGCCCCGGCGGGCAGCTCGCCGCGGTTGCGCTCGCGCTGTTCACCATCACCCCGGCGACCGCGATCGTCAACTGGGCGCAGACCGGCTCCGCGCGGTTCCGCTTCGACGTGTACCTCGTCGGTGACGAGCTCAACGCCGCGACCAAGCTGTGGGGCTACGTGCCGGCGGCGCTCGCCATCGCCCTCCTACCACTGTGCCTGCTCGCCCTCGAACGCGGTCTCGCGCAGTCGCCACGCGGGGACCGGACCGGCGGTCGGGCGCTGGGGCTCGCCGCGGGCGCGGGACTGCTCGCCGCCTGGCTGCATCCGTGGCAGGGGATCACCCTCGCGCTCATCCTGCTCGGGCTCGCCTCGGTGCACCGGTCCCGCGCCGAGCTGCGGGGTCTTGGAGTGGTGCTGCTCGCCTGTGTGTTCCCGCTCGCCTACTACCTGGTGCTCGCCCACGCCGATCCGGCATGGCGGATCGCCGCCCACAACGAGATGGGCGCCCGCCCCCCGATCGGCGTGCTCGCGCTGTGCGTCGGGCCGCTG
>CAXTTD010000492.1:738-2761 GCA_964246945.1 uncultured Solirubrobacteraceae bacterium
AAGGTGCCCGCGGCGATCCACGTCACGCCCGAAGCGCTGGGCGGCGGGCCGCTGCTGGGGCGCGGCGGGCGCGGGGTCCGCCGCCCGGGCGGCGCGCTCGCCGAGCAGGCGCTCCTGCTGTGGGCGCCGGCGGCGCTCCTCACCTACTTCGTCAACGACGCGTTTGCGACCCATGCCCTGCAGGGCGTCTCGCTGCCCTTCGCGGTGCTCGCCGTCCGCGGGGCGGCGCGGGTGCGGCTGCCCGGCCTCCTCGGGTGGCTGTGCGTCGGGCTGCTGACGCTGCCCGGCCTGGCCTACGACGCCCGCAAGTTCGTGCGCGTGAGCACCAGCCCGCTCGTCCAGTACGCGCTGCCCGACGCCGCCGCGGACGCGAGGCGCGGGGTGGCCCGCCGGGCACCGGCCGGCGGCGTACTCGCCCCCACCCCGTTCGCCACCGTGATCCCGTCGCGCACCGGGCGGGCGGTGTGGGTCGGCCACGGCGACTGGAGCCCCCACTACGTTGCGCGCGCCCGGGCGGCCGACCGCCTGTTCGACGGGCAGGTGCGCTCCCCGCGAGCGGCCCGGCGGTTTGTGGCCGCGACCGGCGCCCGGATCCTCGTCGCCGACTGTGCCCACGCAACAACGGCGGGGTCTCTGGGGGCACTGCTCGGCCCCCGGGTGGCGCAGCGAGAACGGTTCGGCTGCGCCACCGTGTGGGTGCTGCGGCGCCCCGCCTGACCGTCACGCGCCCACTTGCCGCGGCGACGCCCATCCCGACGGGGTACGCCAGGCTCAGCCCGCCTGCGCGACCACCTCGGCGATGATCCGCGAGAGCTGGCTGCCCTGCCAGGCGATTGGCGAACGGCCGGGCTCGTCGGTGACCAGCCGGGCGTCGGGGATGAGCTCCGCGTAGGCCTCGCCGATCGCGCGCGGATGCTCGGGGTCGGCCTCGTCGTCGGAGGCGACCACGGTGACCGGGACGGTGAGGGCTCGGAGCTCGGCGAGCTCGCCGAACGGGCGTGAGCGCGGGACGACGCGCAGGGCGTCAGCGACCGCCTCGAGGTGCTCGTGGCGGCCGAGGCGCTGGGTCATCACGCGCGTCGCGGTCTCCCGCCAGCGCTCCGGGATCGCCGCGAGGTCCTGGGCGGCGAGGAACCCCTCGATGCCCCCGCTGCGCAGGCCGTTGGCGAGCCGATCCCACTTCGCGAGCCGCGCCGGGTCGTCGTTCTCCGCCGGTCCGGCGTAAGCGGGGGTGATGAGCACCCCGCCAGCGACCCGTTCGGGCATCCTCAGCGCCAGCCACAGCAGCGTGTGGGCGCCCATCGAGGCGCCTGCGAGCACCGCACGCTCGACGCCCGCCCGGTCGAGCACCGCCTCGAGGTCGCGCCCGAGCTCCGCGTAGCCGTAGGCGTCGGGGTCGGGAGCGGGCGTCGAGGAGCCGTGGCCGCGGGCGTCGTAGGCGATCACGCGGTGCCCGGAGCGCTCCAGCGCGCTCGAGCCCATCACCACGTAGCGCCGGGTCGCGGTGAGTCCGTGCAGGAGCACCACCGGCGGCCCCTGTGCGTTCTGCGCCCCGTCCGGAACCACGTCGGAGACGGCGAGCTCGACACCGTCGCGCGTGATCACATAATCGGTCACGGCCCTCTGTCTAGCGGATCGCGCTGACTACCATTCAGCGCACCAATGGACGTCACCGACGCCACCTTCGCCACCGCTGTCATCGAGCGCTCGCGCACCGTCCCCGTCGTGGTCGACTTCTGGGCGGAGTGGTGCGGCCCGTGCCGCCAGCTCGGCCCGGTGCTCGAGCAGGCGGTCGCCGCCCGGGCGGGCGCCGTCGAGCTCGCCAAGGTCGACGTCGACGCCAACCCGCACCTGTCGCGGACCTACGCGGTCCAGTCGATCCCCGCGGTGAAGGCGTTCCGCGATGGCGAGCTCGCCGCCGAGTTCATGGGCGCCCAGCCGCCCGCGGCCGTCAACGAGTTCCTCGATTCACTGCTGCCCTCCCGGGCCGACGAGCTCGTCGCCCGCGGGGACGAGGCGGCGC
>CAXTTD010000493.1:0-2243 GCA_964246945.1 uncultured Solirubrobacteraceae bacterium
GCTCGCCGCCGAGAGCCCCGGCCGCGACCCCTATGGCGAGCACGCCGGGGCAGTCGCGGTCGCATTGGCCATCTACTGGCTCGCGATCGCCTACGCCGAATCGGTCGGCCACCGCGCCTCCCGCGAGGAGCACTTCTCGCTGCGCGGCTTCGCCCGCACCGCCGTCGGCGAGCTTGCCGTGGTGGTGGGCGCGCTCGGCCCGCTGCTCGCCGTGCTGCTGTGCTGGGCGGCGGGCGCCTCCCTGCACACCGGGGTGACCGTCGCCGTGTGGTGCGCGGCCGGGATCATCGCCGCCACCGAGCTCGCCCTCGGCGTGCGCTCGCACCTCGACGGCGCCGACCTGGTCGTGCAGACCGGGTTCGGGGTGCTGTTCGGGCTCGCCGTCGTGGCCCTACGCGTGTTGCTGCACTGATCCCGGTCGACGCCGCGGCGCTGTGCTCGGGGCGCCCCGTGGGGGGTGCATCCCCAGCGTGCTTCGGTGAAGGCACCAACGTCCGACTTGAGCCCCACATACCGCGCCGCGTTCTGTCGCCACCCCGAACGCAGACGCGCCGCGAACGCTCGGGGCGCGGACGTTGAACTCCCGGAGACAATCCCCCCGACGCCTGTCGAATACGTGCCAACGACCGGTTCGCGACCGTTCTTTGTCCACTTTCCCGCGCATACCGCGGCTTGCGCGCCACCCATCCACGCGCAACTGATCGTTGTCCACTTCCCCACGCATACCGCGGCTCCCGCGCCACCCATCCACGCGCAACTGATCGTTGTCCACTTCCCCACGCATACCGCGGCTCCCGCGCCACCCATCCACCCGCAAGCGATCGTGGTCCACTCTCCCGCGCATACCGCGGCATTTCGGACAACCACCTCCGTACAAGCGACGTGGGTCGCGAGATCGACTGTGCCGCCGCTGCCAGCACCGGCGGGCGGGTTTGGACGACGTGGCCCGCCGCGGCGCAGTAGCGTTGCTCGCATGGCCACCGTTCCCCACACCGTCGGCGCCGCGTTCTGGAACCCGCAGGCGCAGATGGCGCGCATTCTCGATGACCGGCTCACGATCGTCGCCGGCGAGGGTTCGCGCATCGAGACCGCCGACGGGCAGTCGCTCATCGACGCCACCGCCGGGCTCTGGCACGCGAACATCGGGCACGGCCGCGCCGAGCTCGCCGACGCCGCGGCGGCACAGATGCGGCGCCTCGAGACCTACCACACGTTCGGCCGGATCGCCAACGACCAGGCGCTGCTGCTCGCTGACCGGGTGGCGGCGCTGTCGCCGATCGAGGACCCACGGGTCTTCTGGGTGAGCGGCGGCTCGGACGCGATCGACACCGCGGCCAAGCTCACCCGCCGCTACTGGCAGGCGCTCGGACACGCCAACAAGCGGATCATCATCAGCCGCGAGCAGGCCTACCACGGGTTGCACGGCTTCGGCACCTCGATCCTCGGCATCGAGAGCATGCGCGAGGGCTACGGCGCCGAGTCGCTCATCCCGGAGACCGCGCGGGTGCCCGCCAACGACGCCGACGCACTCGAGGCGACGATTGCCCGCCTCGGCCCCGACCGCGTGGCCGCGATCTTCGCCGAGCCGATCATCGGCACCGGCGGCGTCATCCTCCCCGAGCCCGGCTACCTGGAGCGCGTCGAGCAGCTCTGCCGCGAGTACGACATCCTCTACGTGCTCGACGAGGTCATCACCGGCTTTGGGCGCACCGGGAAGATGTTCGCCACCGAGCTGTTCGACCTGCATCCCGACATGGTGATCATGGCCAAGGGCATCACCTCGGGCTACGCGGCGCTTGGCGGCGTGCTCATCGGCCCCCGCGTGCAGGAGCCCTTCTACGCCGACTCACCCGATGCGCCGGTGTTCCGCCACGGCGTCACCTACTCCGGCCACGCGACCGCGTGCGCGGTCGCCCAGGCGAACCTCGACGTGCTCGAGAACGAGCGGCTCGTCGAGCGGGTCGCGGAGCTCGCCCCGGTGCTCACGGAGACCCTGGCACCGCTCGCCGACCACCGGCTCGTGCGCGGGCTGCGCGGCGGCATCGGGCTGATCGCGGGGGTGGAGCTCGACGGCGCGGTCGACGGCGACGCCTTCCAGCGCGCGTGTCTCGACCGCGGCGTCCTGGTGCGGATCCTCGGCGGCAACATCGTCCAGGTCTCACCGCCGTTCGTGATCACCGAGGCCGAGCTGCGGGAGATCCCGGACGCGATCGCCGACGCGCTCGACGCGGTCGCCTGAGGAC
>CAXTTD010000493.1:2253-2759 GCA_964246945.1 uncultured Solirubrobacteraceae bacterium
CGCGGGCGCCGTCGCATCCCCCCCGGGCGTCAGCCCGCCGTCGGCCCCCGCCCAGGACGCGAGCGCGCGCGCTCGTCAGTAGGTGGCGGAACCGCTCGGCATCACCGGGTAGTCGGCGGCCAGCACCACGACGTCGCCCGCGAACTTGTCGTGCCAGCACTGCTTCTCGGGATCCCACAGCATCCACAGGTAGCCGAGGAAGATGAACAGCGTCGAGATGAGCGCGGTGATCCAGCGGATGAACGCGCGACCGTGACCGATCGGCTCGCCGGTGTTGGCGTCGATGACGCGGATGCCGACCGCCTGCTTGCCGAAGCCGGCGCCGGTACGGCCGCCCTCGAAGTAGCTGAAATAGCCGGCCGATATGAGGACGCCGATACCCTCGCCGGCCCCGGAGGCGTGGGCCGCGAGCCGCACCACCGTCTCGATGATCCCGGCGACGACGCCGACGATCAGCCCGTCGATGACCGATCCCTGGGAGACAGCCAAGCCCGAGTCGTGGGGGC
>CAXTTD010000494.1:0-2754 GCA_964246945.1 uncultured Solirubrobacteraceae bacterium
GTCGCGGGTCGCGGACCGGATGCTTGAGGGCGTGGCGATGCCGGCGGGCACCCGGCAGCTCTCGCGTGAGCCGACCGACGCGTCCGTCAGCGCGCCGATCGACGTACCCCCTGAGCCGATCTTTCTGAATGCCTCGGTGACACGAACGCGCTTTTATCGCACGCCGGCGACGCCGACCGCGGTGCTCGCCGCGATCCGGGCCGGCCTCCCGGGCGGCGCGAACGCGGCGAACGGCAGCTCGCCGACGGATAACCCAAACGCGAGCTTCCGATACCCGGTGATCGAACCGGGCAGGCTGAGGCTGCGCCAGCTCGTGGTGCAGGCCAGCCCGACCACGGACGCGCGCGGCACCGTGGTGCGGATCGATGCCGAGGTCCAGTCGATCGCCGAACGGCTTCCTGCTCAGGCGATCCCGGCCGCCGTGCACGACGTCGAGATCACGCGTCCCGCGGCGAGCAGCCCGCCGGGGCTGACGCCACCAGGCCAACGCCGGCGGCACGCGCCGGCAGTCTTCGCGACGGTGACCCGGCCGGCGCAGGTCCGCGCGATGGCCCGCGACGTCGACGCGCTGCCCTTCACCGACACCACAGGCACCGTCTTCTCCTGCACCGCCATCACCCCCGGTCCCACAGTCAGCTTCGCGTTCCGGGCCACGCCGGGCGGTCCCGCGCTCGCAATCCTCCACGTCCGCGGCGTGACACCGACGACGATCGACCCGTGCCTGACCGCGACACTGCTCGTCCGAGGCCACCGCCAGCCCGCACTGATGCAGGCCGGCGTGCTGTTGCAGCAGGCCGGCAGACTCACTGGCGTGAAGTTGGCAACGCGTTTCTGAGCACCGGCAAGGGGGACACGCGGCCGTCGCATGGCCAGCGCGCTCTGCGAGCAAACACGTCGTGACTCGCACCGGTCGAGCCGCGGGCCTCGTGAAGGGCAGGCGAGTACGTCCGGCCGGGCCGCCCCGGTCGTCGACGAGACTCCTGCCGATCAGGCGGGTACGGTAGGAGATGACCGCCGTCAGATTTCGGGCGTGGCAGCAGACCGACGCGCCGGAGATCGCGCCGATCCTCAGCGATTCGGAGGTGCTGAAGTGGTCGCACATTGCCGAGCTGGGGGCTGATCGCTGGATCGCCGACAGACGTCTGAGCCAAGCCTGCGATCGATGGCTGTCTGCCAGGGCGACAAGGATCGGATCGTGGGCCGCGGCACAGCGCTTCATCGATGAGGGCGCCTTCGTCTTCATCTTCGGCCGCCGGCAGGAAGCGCTCGACGCCGCGGTGGCGGCCTTTCTCGCGTCGCCGGACAGCAGCTTCATGACCGCCAGCGAGGTCGCCGTCGACGGCGCCTAGCGCAAATCTGACGCGCACCGAGGGAGGCTTGATGAGCTACGCAATCATTGGCTTCGGCAGCATCGGCCAGGCTCTGGCCGAGGCGTTCGCCCGAAGCAACATCGAGGTATCAGTGATTCGCTGATTCGCCCGAAGTCGAGGTGGTTTCGACAGATCCCGGCAATGGCTTGAGTTGGCAATTCCAGCGAGCGCGCGTGACGAGCGCGTCGTCGCCAAAGGGCGGGCAGCTAGCCGGCGACTGCTTCATCTCAGCGACTCGATGAAGGCTCGCCGGGCTGATCCTCTGCGCGAGCGATGACCGCTTTGTCGCTGACTGGAGCTCCCGAGGAAGCTGCCGCTCGGGGTCGAATCCGGAAGCCAGACTCCTCCGAGTGCTCGCGTCTTGGTTGCCACCCGCACGCTGAGATGACGCTCGCACAGCGGCGTAGCCGAGCCTCGTCGGTGTCACACGCGGGCGCCTTCCTCTGCCCAGGGAATGCCCACGCCGCCAGCCCGGATGACCGCATTCGTTCTCGGCTCAAACCGAGCCGACGAGCGCGTAGGCGACGTCGCGTTCGCGGTGCTCGAAGTGATCGCGACGAAACCGTACTTTGTCCGTCCGAACCTGTGCGTGGCCGGGAGCCTAGGCCGACAGGGCCGTGCTGTCCCTCGCCTGCATAGCATCCGCAACTTGCCTGACTCGCCACGCGAAGAGCGGGCTGTGCCACACCACTCGGCCATCGGAGAAGGTGAGCTTCCCTCGAACCCGCGTGACAGTGTCCGGACCAAGCGGATACTCACTGAGTCGGTCGCCCGGTCGATGGAACGGCAGGTCCCGAAACACATAGACATGCTGATCAGTCACAAGCACCGTCCGGTGAAAGTGAAAGAACAGCAACGCGAGCACGAGCCCCACATAGGGCAACTCCTCCAGCACCCCCGCGATCAGCGCAGCCGTCAGCGAACTGAACCCGAACGAGATCGTCACGCCCTCCTCGCCGGTGACCCCAGCTCGCCGAGCGTACCGCCCCGCCATTCGCCTACGCTTATTGGTTCCCATCGTCGCTCTCTCCTGGCCGATTGACTGATAGACGCGACCTCACGCCCTCGGCACCGCATCGTATTTGATCTGGCACCGCGTCAATCACCGCTCCTCCCGGTATCAACAAGCGCAAACCGCTTACCGCCAGGCGCGGCGCCGACGCCCTGGTCCAAGGACGCGGACGCCCGCGCTGATCCACCGCCGAGTTGCACTCCCTCTCAAGGTCGCTAAAGCCATACACGGAGCCGTCGCAATCGGCGTCACCGCTTCCATTCTCAAGCCACCTCGCGGCGGAAGAGCGCTCGGCGTATCAACGAGCGCCCAGCCGCCAGCGCCAGACGAGCGAGGTCCCGACGCAAGATCGTCTGAAACGGGGTGACCTAG
>CAXTTD010000495.1:0-2739 GCA_964246945.1 uncultured Solirubrobacteraceae bacterium
GCCCGCCGCCCTCAGCGCGGGCGGGCGCCTGCCGCGCGGGGGCCGCCGCGGCGCGCCCGAGCCGGCGCTCCAGGGCGCGCGCCGCTTCGGCCACGTCCCGCCCGAGGGCCACAGCGACGCTGACCTCGCTCGCCACCACACCGCCGCGTTCCGCGCGGCGATCGCCGGCGCGGGCGTCGCCGAGGCCGATCCGGCCCATCTCGGCCGCGGCGCCGCGGGGGTGCGGCTGGCGATCCAGCCCCAGTCGCCGGGTCTCGGCGACCGGATCTGGTGGGGCGCGGGCACCCGCGCGACCGCGCAGTGGGCGGCCGAGCAGGGGATGAACCTGATGAGCTCGACACTGCTCTCCGAGGACACCGGGGTCCCGTTCGGCGAGCTGCAGGCCGAGCAGATCGCGATCTTCCGCGCGGCCTGGGCGCAGGCCGGCTGGGAGCGCGAGCCGCGGGTATCGGTGAGCCGCAGTGTGCTGCCGATCGTCACCGACGAGGACCGCCGCTGGTTCGGCGCCCGTGGCGGATCCGGCCCGGAGAGCGACCAGCTTGGCTACCTCGACGGCGGGATCGCCCGCTTCGGACGCACCTATGCCGGCGAGCCCGACGTGATCGCCGACGAGCTCGCTGCCGACGCCGCGGTGCAGGCGGCCGACACGCTGCTGCTCACCATCCCCAACCAGCTCGGCGTTGAGTACAACGCGCGCCTGCTCGAGACGATCGCCACCGAGATCGCCCCCGCGCTCGGGTGGACCCCCGGCGGCGACCGGGCCCGTGACCTCGTCAGCGACTGAGTCACCACCGCCGCGGATCGGTCGCGGTCTGACGCTCCTGTTCGCCGTCTCCTGCGGCGCGACGGTCGCCAACCTCTACTACGCCCAGCCGCTGTTGTCGGTGATCGCTCGCGCCCTCGGGGTGAGCGACGGCAGCGCGGGGCTGCTCGTCACCGTCTCCCAGATCGGCTACGCCGCGGGGCTCCTGATGCTCGTACCGCTCGGCGACCTCGTCGACCGCCGCCGCCTCGTCGTCCGCCTGCTCGGGGTCACCGCGGTGGCGATGGCGCTTGCCGCGGTCGCCCCGGACTTCGCGGTGCTCGCCGTCGGGCTCGGCATCGCCGCGGTGGCCTCGGTGGTGGTGCAGATCCTGGTTCCGTTCGCCTCCACGCTCGCCCCCGAGGCGGAGCGCGGGCGGATCGTCGGCACCGTGATGAGCGGCCTGCTCACCGGAATCCTGCTCGCCCGCACGGTGTCGGGGCTCGTCGCCGGGCTGCTCGGCTGGCGGGCGCCGTTCTTCCTCGCCGCGGGGCTGATGGTGGTCCTGGCGATCGCGCTGTGGCGGGTGATGCCCCGGGTCGGCCCGCCGGTCTCGATGCCTTACCGGCGCCTGCTGGCGAGCGTCGGGCGGCTCGTGGCCACCGAGTCGGCGTTGCGCCGACGGATGGTCTACGGCGCGTGCGGGTACGCCGTGTTCTCGCTGGTGTGGACGACGATCGCGTTCCTGCTCTCCTCGGCGCCCTACCACTACGGCGCGATCACGATCGGCCTGTTCGGCCTCGCCGGGCTGCTCGGCGCGGTCGGCGCCTCGCAATTCGGCACGCTCGCCGACCGCGGTCTCGGCCGGCCGTTCACCGGCCTCGTGCTCGCCCTCACCCTGATCGGCTGGGTGGAGCTCGACGTGTGGCCGCACTCCGTGATCGGGGTCGTGATCGGGCTGATCGTGATCGACTTCGCCGTGCAGGGCCAGAACATCTTGAGCCAGCACGTCATCTACGGCCTCGGCGCCGAGAATGCGAGCCGGGTGACCACCGCCTACATCACCGGCAACTTCATCGGCGCCGCGATCGGCTCGGCGACCGGGTCGCTCGCCTGGGAGCTCGGCGGCTGGTCGGCGGTGTGCGCCGTGGGCGGGGTGCTCTCGCTGATCGCGCTCGGCTTCTGGTTCACTGAGCCCGGGCTGTTCTCGCGGCTGCGGCCGCGCCGCGCCGCGGCGCTCAGGGCGTGATGCGGTACACCGCGCCCGACTGGTCGTCGGAGACGTACAGCGACCCGTCGGGTCCCGGGACCGCGTCGGTGAGCCGGCCCCAACGGGTGCCGTCGGGGTTCTGGAACCCGGAGACGAGCGTGATCGCCCGGCCCAGGGTGTGGCTCCGCGCCTCCCACGGCATCCAGTAGACGACCGGTGCCCGCGGGGGCTGGCGATCCCACGAGCCGTGGGCGGCGACCACCGCGCCGTTCGCCCAGCGGGCCGGGAGCGTGGATCCGGTGAGGAAGCTCATGCCGATCGGGGCGCTGTGAGCGGGCAGCCCGCGCTGGATCGGGACGAGCTTGCCGCAGTCGAGGTGGTCCCCGTGGGGGTTGGTCGCCTCGTCGTCGGTAAACGGCATGTTCGTGTAGTCGAACCCGGTGTTCTGATTTCCGAGGCGGGTGTCGGGGTCGGGGTCGCAGTAGGGCCAGCCGAGGTTGCGCCCGGCGGTGAGCTTCGCCACCTCGTCTGGCGGGTGGTTGTCGACGTAGCTCGCGATCACCTGCCCGTAGGCGTTCCCGTCCCCGTCGTAGGCGTGGTGGAACGGGTAGGGGATCTGGTCGCGCTCGTTGACCGCCGTCCACAGCGAGCCGTCGGGGGCGAGCGCGAGGCCCTCGCCGTTGCGTACGCCGGTGGCGAACACCTTCACGGTGGCGCCGCGGTGCAGGCCGGTGGAGGTCGGGGTGATCTGGATCACCGAGGCGCGGGGGAGGGTGTCGTGCGGGGT
>CAXTTD010000496.1:0-2733 GCA_964246945.1 uncultured Solirubrobacteraceae bacterium
GCCCGGATCAAACCGAACCCGAACCGCACCGCGGGCGCGAGCGCGGGCGGTGCGGCCGCCAACGGATCTCCGCCGGCCCCGACGCACTCACCCAACGCACCCAACCTCGTCGCGTCAGTCGCCGAGCAGCGCCGCGAGGAAGCGCTCGCGGTCACCCAGGAACGCCCGCGTGAGTCGGACCGGCTCGGCCGCCTCGTAGTCGATCTCCTCGGGCGGCGTGGCGGCGGAGAGCTCGAGGATCCGCGCGTCGGGATGGGCGAGCACGAGCGGCGAGTGGGTCGCGATCACGAACTGCGCCCCCTCCCCCACGAGCTCGTCGATCCGCCGCAGGGCGGTGAGCTGGTTCTGGGCCGAGAGGGCGGCCTCGGGCTCGTCAAGCAGGTAGAGGCCGCCGCCGCCGAGGCGGTGCAGCAGGACCGCGAGGAACGACTCGCCGTGGGACTGCTCGTGCAGCGAGCGCCCGCCGTAGGCGTCGAGTGACCTGCCGCCCAACTCCTCCAGGTAGGTGGCGGTCGTGAAAAGCGACTCGGCGCGCAGGAAGAAGTCGGTGCGCGGCCGGGTGGCCCCGCGCACGAGGGTGAGCGCGTCGCCGAGCGCGGAGTGCGACGCCCGGGTCGCGAAGGCGAAGTTCGAGGAGCCGCCCTCCGGGTTCATGCCGGCGGCGACGGCGAGGGCCTCGAGCAGCGTTGACTTACCGCTGCCGTTCTCGCCCACCAGGTAGGTGACCCCGGGATGCAGCGACACACCCCCGGGGTCCGCGAGCGCCGCGACCACCGGGAGCGCCCACGGGTACCCGTCCCGCGGCGGCGCGTCGGCGGCCGGCGGCGCGAGCCGGAGCTCCCGGACGAAGCCCCCCACCGCGGCTCAGCCACCGGGCCCGGAGACGGCGCTCACCACCCGAGCGTGCCTAGCGCGCCCTTGAACGGCCCGACGAGGTCCGCGGTGATCCAACCGCCGTAGAAGTCGCCGTCCTGGGCGTGGACGCGCTCCTCGCCGACCCAGGCTCCGTCGACCCGGCCCGGGTAGAAGGCGACGTGGTCGCGCAGCGCCGCGTAGCCGGGTGTCGGGTCCGGATAGCTCCAGCCGACCTCGGCGACGCGCCGGCCGTCGGCGACGGCGTCGAGGTAGCGCGCTGCGCCCTTGAACTCGCACCACGTCCCGCGGGCCGCACTCGGCTCAAGCAGCGTCGTGTCGATGTCCTGCGGCGGGATGTAGATCGTCGGCGGGTGGCTCGTCTCGAGCACCCGCAGGGCGTTCGCGGAGCGCGCGAGCACGCGGCCGGCGAACTCGACGCGGACCGGCCGCTCGCTGCGCACCACGGCCGGGGGCCGGGGGTAGTCCCACACCCGTTCGCTCATCCGGGCAACCCTATCCCCTCATATCCCCAGCAGAACCGCTGCTATCGTCGCCACCGCGGTCGTTCCTCGGCCGCGAGGCACTTGCTTTCAGTCCCGCTCCCCAATGGACGCGGTTCGGGTCAGCCTTTCGCCTCCCGAACCATGCGCCGGCGCACCCCCCGGGGTTGCCGCCCGCCCATAAGGAGTTGATTCGTTTCATGCAGTCCTTTGCCGACCTCGGCGTGTCCAGCGCCGTCGTCACCGCCCTGCACGCGCAGGGCGTCACTGAGCCGTTCGCCGTGCAGCGCCTCGCCGTCGGCGACGTGCTCGCCGGCCGCGACGTGCTCGTGCGCTCGCCGACCGGGTCGGGCAAGACGCTCGCCTTCGGCATACCGCTCGTGGACCGGATCGCCGCCGAGGCGCGCCGCCCGGCCGCGCTCGTGCTCGCCCCCACCCGCGAGCTCGCCAATCAGATCACCGAGGACCTGCGGGGAATCGCCCATTCCCGCGCCCTGCGGGTCACCGCCGTGTACGGTGGCGTCGGCCTCGAGGCCCAGTCCAAGAACGCCGCCCGCTCGCACATCCTGGTCGCCACCCCGGGCCGACTCGAGGACCTGCTCGCCCGTCGCGCGTTCACGCTCGACGCGATCCAGACGCTCGTGCTCGACGAGGCCGACCGGATGCTCGACATGGGCTTCAAGCCCGCCGTCGACCGGGTCGTGCGCGCCTGCCCGGCTGACCGCCAGACGCTGTTCTTCTCGGCGACGCTGGACGGCGAGGCCGGCCGGGTCGCCCGCAGCTACACCCACGACCCGGTGCTCCACGAGCACGGCCCGACCGCGCGCCGCGCCGCCGAGGCGGTCGAGCACCGCTTCCATGCGCTCGCCGGCGCCGATCGCGTCGACACGCTCATCGAGCAGCTCGACATCGACCGGGATCTCGCGCTCGTGTTCGTGCGCACCAAGCACGGCGCCGACCGGCTGGTGAAGAAGCTCTCGCGGGAGAACGTCCCCGCGGTGGCGATGCACGGCAACAAGTCCCAGCGCCAGCGCGAGGTCGCGCTGCGGCGCTTCGAGAACGGCGAGGTCGACGTGCTCGTGGCCACCGATGTGGCCGCCCGCGGGATCGACGTCTCCGGCATCTCGCACGTCATCAACTTCGACGCGCCCGCCGACCACGAGACCTACGTGCACCGCGTCGGGCGCACCGGCCGCGCCGGACGGCGGGGCATCGCGGTGACCCTCGTCGGCGAGGATCAGCGCCGCGAGGTGGCCGCGATCGCCGACCATCTCGGCCTCGAGCACGCCCTCGGGCGCTCCGGCGGCGCGGGCGAGGTGGGAGGCCCGCACCGGGGCGGCGGGGCCTCCGGCCGGGGCGCGTCCGGGCGAGGCGGCGG
>CAXTTD010000497.1:0-1900 GCA_964246945.1 uncultured Solirubrobacteraceae bacterium
CCCGGCGGCGGGACCTCGGCGCACGCCGCCGGGATGATCGCCCCGGTCGCCGAGGTCGCCCCCGCCGAGGCGCCGCTGCTCGAGCTCGGCCGGCGCAGCGCCGCGCGCTACCCGGAGTTCGTGGCCGAGCTGCTCAACGATGCCGCGCTCCAGTCCGTCGGCTACACCGCCTGCGGGACGCTGCTCGTCGCCCGTGACGGGGACGAGGCCGAGGCGCTCGAGCGCGAGCGGGGGCTGCGCGAGCGCCTGGGACTGCCGGTGGCCCGCCTGCTGCCGAGCGCCGCCCGGCGCCTGGAGCCCGGGCTCTCACCGACCCTGCGGCTGGCGCTGAGCCTCGCCGAGGACCATGCCGTCGATCCCCGGGCGCTGTGCGCCGCGCTGGTGAGGGCGATCGTGGGTCGCGGGGGAGAGGTCCGCGAGCACTGCCCGGTGCGCGCGGTGCACGCCGACGGGGTCGAGCTCGGCGACGGCTCGCGGCTGGCGGGCGCCCACACCGTGATCGCCGCCGGTGTGTGGAGCGGAGCGCTCGGCGACGCGGTCGCGCTGCGCCCGGTCAAGGGCCAGATCATGCGCCTGCACGACCCCGCCGGTCCGGGCCTGCTCACCCGCGTCGTGCGCATGGGGCCCGCCTACGTCGTCCCCCGCGGGGACGGCCGCTACGTGATCGGGGCGAGCTCCGAGGAGCGTGGCTTCGACACCACGGTCACCGCCGGCGCCGCGTTCGCGCTGCTGCGCGATGCTTCCGAGCTCGTGCCCGGCATCTCCGAGCTCGTGCTCGACGAGTTCACCGCCGGTCTGCGCCCCGGCACCGCCGACAACTTGCCGGCGATCGGCCGCGCGTCCGACGGGGTGTGGTGGGCGGCCGGCCACTTCCGCGGCGGCGTCCTGCTCGCCCCGGCGACCGCCGAGCTGCTTCTTGCCGCGATCTGCGGTGAGGCGCCCGATCCGCTGCTCGACGCGTTCGCGCCCGGCCGCTTTCACCCGGAGCTCGTCGCGTGAGGGTGCAGGTCAACGGGGTGGAGTGGACGCTGCCGGCGGACGCTACCGTGGCACGCGTGGTGGCCGATTTGCACCGAGGACCGGACCCCCGCGGAGTCGCGGTCGCCGTCGACGGCGAGGTCGTGCGCCGCGCCGACTGGGCCACCGCGGATCTACACGACGGCGCCCGGGTCGAGGTGCTGGGCGCGATCGGCGGTGGACGGTGAGCCCGCTGGATCCCCTCAGCCCACCGGATCCCCTCAGCGCGCCGGATCCCCTTTGCATCGCCGGCCGGACGTTCGCCTCGCGGCTCATCCTCGGCTCCGGCGGCTTTGCCAACCACGAGCTGCTCGCCGCCGCCTGCCGCGCGGCGGAGGTGGAGCTGTGCACGGTCGCGCTGCGGCGTCTCGGGGTGGGCGGGGGTCCGATTCCCCGCGGCTCGATCCTCGACGTGCTGCGCGATGTCGGCGTCGACGTGCTCCCCAACACCGCCGGTTGCTTCACCGCCCGAGACGCGGTGAAGACCGCCGAGCTCGCCCGCGAGGCGTTCGCGACCGACTGGATCAAGCTCGAGGTGATCGGCGACGACCGCACGCTGCTGCCCGACGCGGTCGAGCTGCTCGCCGCGGCTGAGGAGCTCGTCGACGCCGGCTTCACGGTGCTGCCCTACACGACCGACGATCCGGTGCTCGCCCGCCGCCTGGAGGATGCCGGCTGCGCCGCGGTGATGCCGCTCGGCTCCCCGATCGGTTCCGGCATGGGGATCGCCAACCCGTACAACCTCTCGATCATCATCGAGCGGGCGAATGTCCCGGTGGTGCTCGACGCGGGCGTCGGCACCGCCTCCGACGCCGCTCTGGCGATTGGGCGCGGCGGCGCAGACGGGCGGGGCGGGCGCGGGCGCAGCCCCCCCCCCCCGCCC
>CAXTTD010000497.1:1910-2733 GCA_964246945.1 uncultured Solirubrobacteraceae bacterium
GCGGCGGCGATGCGGTGCTGTGCGCGAGCGCGATCTCCCGCGCCCACGATCCAGAGGCGATGGCGCGCGCGATCGCGTGCGGGGTGCGGGGCGGTCGGCTTGCCGCCGGGGCCGGGCGGATCCCCCGCCGGCGCTACGCGGAGGCCTCCACGCCGATGGTCGGATTGCCCTCCCTGTGACCGTCGAGGAGCTGATCGACGGCTGGCAGGCCGCCTGGTCAGACCACGATCCGGAGGTGTTCGCCCGGGTGTGCGCACCCGGGGTCGGCTACGAGGACCCGCTCACCGAGGGGCTGCTCTCCGGCGTCGAGGCGCTCGCGGCGCATGCCGAGCGGTTGTGGTCGGGGTTCCCCGACGCGCGCCTGGAGCGCACCGGCGAGCGGCTCGCCGCCGGCGCCTTCGTCGCCGCGCCCTGCAAGCTGCTCGGCACCCACCGCGCGCCGCTCGAGGGGCTGCCCGCGACGAACCGCTTCCTCGTCGTGCACTGCCTGTTCTACTGCGAGCTGCAGGGCGGCCGGCTGCTGCGCGTCCGCGGCTTCTACGACGTCTACGCGGCCGCGGTCCAGCTCGGCGTGCTGCCCGCCCGCGGGACGTTCGGGGAGAAGGCGATGCTCGTGCTGCGCGGGTTCGGCCTGCGCCGCCCGTGACGGCGCCGGTGGGTACTCGTGATCCGGTGGATGAGGGCGGTGTGGTGATGACGCGGGTGGGTGGTCCGGCGATGAGGGCGGTGCGGCGATGACGCGGGTGGGTGGTCCGGCGATGAGGGCGGCGCGGCGATGACGCGGATCGCGATCCCCGTATTCGACGGACTCACCGCCCTGGAC
>CAXTTD010000498.1:0-2722 GCA_964246945.1 uncultured Solirubrobacteraceae bacterium
CCCCGCGGCGGTACGCGATCGTCACCCCGCTCGTTCGGCCGCCGCCAGACCCCGCCGTGCGAACGCCGAAAACACCCCGGCTGCGACGAGCAACGTGGCGAACGCGATGAGCACCTTGACCGGCGAGCCGGCAAGGAGGCTGCGGCCCGCCTCGAGCACCGGAGTCACCGGGTTGAGGTTGGCCACGTCGTGGATCCAGCCGGTGAGCAGCGTGATCGGCACGTAGACCGGGGCGAGGAACAGGAGCACGAACACGGGCATCTGAATGACGGCGCCCGCCTGTTCGGTGCGCAGGAACATCGCCAGCCCGATGGCCCACAGGGCGGCAACCAGGTTCACGGCGATGCCGAGGCCGAGCAGGCCGAGGAGCTGCACGCCGTTGCCGAAGACGCTCATGCCGGCGATGAGCGCGGCGATCGTGACCACGGTCCCGGTGAGCGCCCACCGCCCCAGCGCACCGAGCGTGTAGCCGGCGATGATGCCGCTGCGCTGCGGCGCGCACAGCAGCAGCCGCCGGGCGAAGCCGGAGTCGAAGTCGCGAGCGACCGCAAATCCCGTGAACACGCCGCCGAACGCCGCCGACTGCAGGAAGACGAACACGAACTGGAACGCCGTGTAGCCCGCCGCATAATGGAAGTTCGGCACGTCGCTGATCCGCGACAGGCCACCCGCAAAGGCGATCAGGAAGAACAACGGGAAGATGATCGACGGAACCAGGATCGCCGGGTTGACGAGCGTGTTGTGGATCGAGCGCCAGGCGACCGCACGGGTGACGTTGAGAAACCGGCTCATGTCCGGGTGAGCCTCGACTTCATCGCCGCCTGCGCGAGCCCGAGCGCGATCACCAGGATGGCGATGGTGAACCCGAACCCGAGCGCGAGCGCCTGCGCGTCCCACCCGGTGATGACGAGGCTGCGCAACGCCTCGAGCAGGTAGGAGATCGGGTTGTAGGTCGCGACCTCGCGGAACCAGGTCGCCTTGATCAGATTGCGCGGCAGGCTGGCGGAGCTGAGGAAGATCGTCACGAACAGCAGCGGAAACACTCCCTGGACGGCCTCGCCGGTACCGAACCGCAGCGCCAGCAGCACGCCCAGGCTGGCGAACGCGAACGAGATCAGGATCGCAAGGGCGATCAGCACCAGCGCGCCCCCGACGCCGGTCACGAGCGTGACACCGCTCGCCACCCCGACAAGCAGGTAGACGATCGCCTGGATGACACCGACCACGAGCGCGCCGCCGAGCTGTCCGACGAGAAGTGCCTCGCCGCGGACCGGCGTCATCGCGAGCCGGTTCAGAAACCCGCTCTCGATGTCCCGGGCGAGGTCGACCCCGGCGTTGATGGAGACGAACATCGCTCCCTGGACGAAGGGCATCGCGATGAGGAAGTCACGGTAGTTGTGGGTCGGAAAGCCCGGGATGCGGGTCGCGCTGCTCAGCGCCGAGCCGTTGATGGCGAACAGGATCAGCGGGAAGATCATCGGGAAGATGATCAGCGCCCGTTGCCGAGTGGTGCGCACGACCGCGCGCCGAGCGATGGCGAGGGTCTGGTCCACGACGTTCGCGCCCGGCGACGCGGCCACGCCGGCATGACCGACCGCGATGTCAGCGGCCACGTCGCCTCCTGCCCCGCCGGCCATCGGGTGCGGGCGCGGGCGCCGCGTCGGCCCCGCCGTCCTCCGCCTCCGCACCGCCGCCCGAACCTTCGAGCTTGCGACCGGTCTGGGCCAGGAACACATCGTCGAGCGAGGGCTGGTGCAGCTGCAGCGCCTGCACGCTCAGGTCCGCGCGATCGAGAGTGCGGACGATCTCGGCGAGTTCGGATTCGCCGCCGGGCAGCTGCACGGTGACGCTCCCGTTGCCGTCGCGTCGCATCTCGCCGAACTGGGTCAGCAGCTCGGCCAACCGGCCCCCTTCGTCGGGCTCGGCCGGCGTCACCTCGACGCTCGGGCCACCGATACCGGCCTTGAGCTCGGCCGGGGTCCCCTCGGCCACGATGTGGCCGTGATCGATGATCCCGATGCGGTCGGCGAGGACGTCGGCCTCCTCGAGGTACTGCGTGGTGAGGAACACGGTCATGCCATCGTCGCGGGCCAGCCGGGCGACCTCCTCCCAGAGCGCGGAGCGGCTCTGCGGGTCGAGCCCCGTGGTCGGCTCGTCGAGAAACAGGATCTTCGGCGAGTGCACGAGCGCCAGCGCGAGATCGAGGCGGCGCTTCATCCCGCCCGAGTACCCACCGACTCGCCGGTCAGCGGCCTCGGTGAGCCCGACCCGCTCGAGCAGCGCCTGCGTCCGCCGCCGGCGCTCGGAGCCGGGCAGGCCCTGAAGCGTCGCCTGGAGCATCAGATGCTCGCGCCCGGTGAGGATCGCGTCGAGCGCGGCCTCCTGGAGCGCGGCACCGATCGTCGCCCGCACCCGCGCGCCCTGCCGGACGATGTCGAATCCGCCGACGGTCGCCCGGCCGCTCGACGGCGGCAGAAGCGTCGTGAGCATCAGCACCGTCGTCGACTTCCCGGCGCCGTTCGGCCCGAGGAAACCGTAGATCTCGCCGGGCGAGACGGCCAGATCGATCCCGTCGACCGCGCGGGGGCCCTTGCGGAACTCCCGGACCAGGGCCTCCACCTCGATCGCCGCCCGGTCGGTCATGCGCCGCACTCTAGTGTCCCGATCGACAAATTCGGTGGCACTCTCGCGGCGTCTGGACGCGCCTGAGTCGCGGCGATGA
>CAXTTD010000499.1:0-2719 GCA_964246945.1 uncultured Solirubrobacteraceae bacterium
CACCCGGACCACGCTGCGGGCCCTGGCCGCGATCGACCACCCCTGATGATCGATCAGCTCGCTCGGGCCCGGCTGGCCCCGGCGCTGCACCGCGGCGCCGGAACCCTCAACGCCTGGGGGGTGGTGCCCGGGTGGCTCACCGGACTGGGGCTGCTCGCCGGCATCGGCGCCTGCGTGGCGGCGGCCGTCTCGCTGTGGATCCTCGCGCTCGTGCTGTGGCTGATCAACCGGACCCTCGACGGTCTCGACGGACCGCTCGCCCGCCGCGGCGCGGCCACCGAGCTCGGTGGACTGCTCGACTTCGTCGCCGACTTCGTGGTGTATTCGGGGTTTGTGGTCGCGGTGGGGCAAGCCCCGCCCCCCACGCGGCGGGCCAGCGCCGCCCGGCGAGCCCCCAACCAGGTCAACAACCACGACCCGGCGTCACGTGCCGCGCCTGCAGCGCGCCGCCGGGGGTCGACCGAGCTCGGCGGCCTGCTCGACTTCGCCGCGGACTTCGTCGTCTACTCCGGGTTCGTGGTCGCGGTGGCGATCGCCCGGCCGTCCTCGCGCCTGGCCTGCGTCGTGCTGCTGGCCACCTACCTGGTCAACAACGTCGCCCTGCTGTCGTTCTCCTCGGTGATCGAGCGCCTCGGGCTCGACCTCGGCGACGAGCGATCGCTGCGGCTCACCACCGGTCTCGCCGAGGGCGCCGAGACGATCGTGGTCTACGTGCTGTTCTGCGTGATCCCACGCGCGAGCACCGCGATCGCCTGGGGGTTCGCCGGCCTCGTCGCGCTCACCGCCGTCCAGCGGGTCGCCCAGGCGTGGTGGGTCCTCGGCCGCGCCCGCCCGCAGACCGCTCAGGCCCGCTCGGCGAGCAGGCACAACGACGCGTAGCCGCGGGTGACCACGCGGGCGCGCCGCCCACGCAGGCCGGTGCCGGCGAGCTCGGCGCTCGGATCGTGCGCGCACCACCCTGAGGCTCGGCCGAGCCCGTGCCCGAGCACCCGCTGGGCGGGGGCGAGCACCGCGCGACCGAGTGCCCCGCGGGGGAGGAGCAGGCTCACCAGCACCACGCGTCCGCCGGGCACGAGCACGCGGGCGATCTCGGCGAGCACCGCGCGGCGGTCCTCGGCGTCGAGCAGGTGGATCAGGTAGGCGCAGGTGACGAGCTCGAGCGTCCCGTCGGCGAGCGGCAACCGCCGGGCGTCGCCCTGCCGCAGCGTCCAGTCCGGCGGAAGGGCCCCCACCTGCGCGAGCATTGCCGCCGACGCGTCGAGCCCGGTCACCTGCCGCGGTGGGTCCGGGCGGCCGGCGAGCAAGTGCAGCAGCGCTCCGGTGCCGGTCGCGAGGTCGAGCGTACGGTCCTCGGGCCCGGGCGCCGCCAGCTCCAGGGCGGCATGCAGCGCGCGCTGTTCCAGCCACAACTGAGAGTCGTAATGGCGCGCGGTCCGCGGCGACGCGAACCCGGATCGGCTCATGAGAGCCCCGCGCCCGCCGCCACCGCGCGTGTGAGCGCCAGCCACGTCCCGGTCAACAGCAGTCGATCGGCCAGCCTCCGCCGTCCCCAGCCGGCGCACAGCAGGCCCGCGGTGCGGATCGGGGCCGTCCGCCGACCAGACTCACGCAGCGCTCGGTCGGGGGCGTGCGCCGCGGTGAAGTAGACGCCGCAGGCATATCCGGCGCCCGCGGTGAGCCGACCCAGCTCGAGCGCCGCCGGCAGCCGGGAGAGCCGCTGGGCGCGGACCGCTCCGCGCAGGACGGCGAGCGTGAAGCAGGCGTCGACCAGTCCCTCGAGGTCCCGGCCGAGGCGGGTGGTCCGGGTGCGCCGGGCCAGCGGCCCGTCGGCCAGGTCGGTGAGCGCCCCCACCAGTACCAGTGCCGGCGCGGGCGGGGGCCGGCGTGTCCGCGAACGCCGCCAGCAATAGGTTGACCACGCCGATGGCGGCGATCAGCGCCGCGTAGACGCGCGCGTCGCCGAGCAGCGAGGTGTCGCGCGGCTCGAACGACAGCACCGCGCCGCCGATCGCGACGGTGAGCGCCATCCCCAGCGGATCGACGGCGAAGCCGGCGCGGGCGAGCGCCATCCCGACCGTCGCCCCCGCCCCGGCGCCGAGCAGATACAGCCCGGCGAGATCGAGATCCGGCGTGAACTGGCGCACCACGATCACCGCCGTGCCCCACCCGACGAGCACCACGGCGGTGGCCCAGTAGCTGCCCTGCCGGCCGCCCGCCAGCGCGCCCGCGAGGTAGATGAGCCCCAGCGAGAGCGGCGTCCAGTAGAGGCCGCTCGAGGATCCGCCGATCGCGAGCACGATGACGACCGCCCCCACGATCAGGATCAGCCCCTGGCGCACCCGCAGCGACCGGCCGGTGGCGGAGACGGGGACGCTCACCGGCCCAGCATACGGGGGCGGCTTCCTCCCGCGGACCCGTCGACGCCGGATCGATGCCGAGCGCGTGGGCGTAGGGTGCACGTTCGATGCCCGAGCCGGCCACCGACGGCGAGCGCTGGGCGGCGGCCGAGCTCGCGCGGCTGCGCGAGGACCGCTGGCGCCCCCGCGCGGTGTGGCGATTCCTCGCCGAGTCCGAGCGTCGCGCGGCTCGCACCCGGCGTGAGCGGTCGGCGGACGCGCGCCGCGCCGCCCGGTGGATGCTCGCCGGCGTGGCCGCACCGCCGCTTGCCGGCCGCCTGCACCCCGCGGGTCCGTGGCGCCGGATGGCGCGCGGCGGGCTG
>CAXTTD010000500.1:0-2717 GCA_964246945.1 uncultured Solirubrobacteraceae bacterium
TGAAGGCATGAACGTCTCTTTCGTTCCTGCCTACACAGATCCTCGGACACTCCCCTAAGTTCGTATGTTATGTCTGGTATGCTGGGTTATGCCCAGAACTGGTCGGCCGAAAGCAGAGTTGGTGCTCACCGAGGTGGAGCGTGAGCAGCTTGTGCGGTGGGAGCGTCGGCGGAAGTCCTCACAGGCGCTCGCGTTGCGCTCGCGGATCGTGCTGGCGTGCGCTGGAGGTCACTCCAATAAGGATGTCGCGGCGCTGTGTGGGGTGACGACCGTGACCGTCGGGAAGTGGCGCCGGCGGTTTTGTGAGCTGCGTCTGGATGGCCTGTCAGACGATCCTCGCCCGGGGCGCCCGGCGACGATCACGGCCGAGCAGGTCGAGGATGTGATCGTGAGGACCTTGGAGGCGACGCCGGCGAACGCGACGCATTGGTCGCGGGCGAAGATGGCGCAGCGCTCCGGACTGTCGAAGAGCACGATCGGGCGGATCTGGAGGGCGTTTGAGCTCAAGCCCCACCGGGCGGACACTTTCAAGCTGTCGAACGATCCGTTGTTCGTGGAGAAGGTCTATGACATCTGCGGTCTGTATCTGAACCCCCCAGAAGCCGCAGTTGTCTTGAGCGTGGATGAGAAGAGCCAGGTGCAAGCCCTCGCGCGCTCTCAGCCGGCGTTTCCGATGATGCCCGGCATGCCGGAGAAGCGCACCCACGACTACCTGCGCCACGGGACCACGAGCCTGTTCGCGGCATTCAACATCGCCGACGGGACGGTGATCAGCTCCACCCACCGCCGCCACCGCGCCGTGGAGTTCAAGAAGTTCCTGACCAAGATCGACAGCCAAGTGCCCGAGCATCTCGACGTGCACCTCGTCTGTGACAACTACGGCACCCACAAGAGCCCCGCGATCGTCCGCTGGATCGACGCGCATCCGCGGTTTCACGTGCACTACACACCGACGTACTCCAGTTGGATCAACCAGGTCGAGCGCTGGTTCGGCTACCTCACCCAGGACCTCCTGCAGCGCTCCGACCACCGCTCAGTCCAAGCCCTGGAGAAAGACATCCGCAAATGGGTCAACGCGTGGAACGAAAACCCTCAGCCGTTCATCTGGGTCAAGACCGCCGAAGAGATCCTCAACTCCATCGCACGACTTCTAAAACGAATTAACGACGCGGAACACTAGTAGTGCTTTGTTAGCTTTGTTGTAGGGGTTTGGTGGGCTGAGGGCGAACTCTTCTCATGTCTGGTTGTCGATGTGAGGAGGATCATGGTCACGGTGAGCGATGCGTCGTTGTGTGGGAGCGGGCGGGTGGATCTTCCGTCGGTTGTGGCCAAGCGATTGGAGGCGTTTGGTTCGCGGGTGCTGGCGGGGGCGATGAACCGGCCGGTGCAGCGGCGTAACGGTGGGGTGTATCTGCGGGGGCTGATCGAGCAGGGGCCGCGGAAGTCGCTGGAGCCGATGGTCGAGCGTCTGGGTGGCGGCAGCGACTATCAGTCGCTGCAGCAGTTTCTGGCGGACAGTCCGTGGGATCCGGTCGCGGTGGTCCGGGCCGTTGCTGAGCGTGTGGTGCCGGCGATCGATGTGCAGGCGTGGGTGCTGGATGACACGGGGTTCCCGAAGGACGGCAAGCAGTCTCCGGGGGTCAAGCGGCAGTACTCGGGGACGCTCGGGAAGATCGGAAACTGCCAGATCGGCGTGTCAGTCCACGCGGTCGGCGCGAAGGGGACAGTTCCGTTGGGGTGGGCGCTGTACCTACCGAAGGACTGGTGTGAGGACCCCGAGCGTCGGCGCCGAGCGAAGATCCCGGTCGAGGTCGAGTTTCAGACCAAGCCGGAGCTCGGGGTGGAGCTGATTGAGCGCGCGGCGGACTGGAAGATCGGAGCGGCGCCGGTGTTGGGCGACGCTGCGTATGGTGATAAGACCGAGCTGCGCGCGCGGCTTGACGCGGCGGGACGTGAGTACGTGCTCGCGGTCTCGCCGGACACAACCGTGTTTGAGCCTGACACCGTCTTTGAGGTTCCCCAGGCGCGCCAGAGCGGTAAGGGCCGACAGAAGACCCGTCCGCGCCCGGACCGCAAGCCCGAGGCGATCGGCGCGCTGATCGCCGGCCTGGACGGCGGACAGTTCCAGAGCGTCACGTTCCGCGACGGGCCCGACGGGGAGCCGATGACATCGCGGTTCTGCTTTCTGCGGGTCCGCGCCGGGAACGAGTGGGAGAACGCCAAGACCGTCCCCCGTGAGGAGTGGCTGATCGCCGAATGGCTCGACGGGCACGAGCAGCCGACCGACTACTGGCTCGCGAACCTCCCGGTCGACATCACGCCCGAACAGCTCGCGCGCCTCGCCCGGCTGCGGTGGAAGATCGAGCTCGACTACAAGCAGCTCAAAGGCGAACTCGGCCTGGATCACTACGAAGGCCGCTCCTGGCTGGGCTGGTATCACCACACCGCGCTGGTCACCGCCGCGCACGGATTCATGACCCTGGAGCGGCAGCACCCAAATCACCAGCGGCCGGCCTGACCCTCCCTCAGGCAATCCGTCTGCTCCAGCCCTTGTTCAAGTGCTGGACCGGCCGCTGTCAAACCTGCAGACAACCAGTCGATCTTGACCGGCTGCCGCTCCGTCACGACACCCAACCCGAGTGACCAACCTAACAAAGCACTACTAGACGTGTCGCGCGGCGCGGTCCTGGTGCGTCGCGGCAAGGGTGGCCGTCGCC
>CAXTTD010000501.1:0-2714 GCA_964246945.1 uncultured Solirubrobacteraceae bacterium
GAGCTCGGCTGCTTCGTACGCGCCGACGGGTCGAGCAAGCCCGCGCGCGTGCACATGCGCGACCCGAGCTTTCACAACATGCAGTCGCTCGAGCCGATGGTGAAGGACGCCTACGTCGCTGACCTGATCGCGGCCCTGGCCATGCTCGACCCGATCATCGGCGGGGTCGACCGCTGACAATGTCCCCGTCCGTCCCTCGTTTCGCCCACGGCAGCCGGGTCCCCGGCTGGGACGATGCCGTCGACCTCTCCAAGGACCCGGCGACGATCCCCGACCCGGCGGTCACTCCGGTGCCCGACGAGTTGCGGGCGACGATCGAGGCGGCGATGGCCAAGTACCCCGACCGGCGCTCGGCGGCGATCCCCGCCCTGCATGCCGCCCAGTCGATCCACGGCTGGTGCTCACCGGAGGCGATCGACCAGGTCGCCTGCGTGATGGCCCTCACCCCCGCCTACCTGGAGAGCGTGGCCACGTTCTACGACATGTTCGAGACCGAGCCGCGGGCGGTGCACGACGACATCTACGTGTGCACGAACATCACCTGCTCGCTGCTCGGCGCCGACGAGCTGCTCGACGCGATGATCCGGGCCGCGGGCGGTGACGAGACCCTGCACGTGCGCGGCTTCGAGTGCCTGGGCGCCTGCGACATCGCCCCGATGGCCTCGGTCAACGGCGAGTACATCGGCCCGCTCACCATCGCGGACGCCGACCAGGTGATCGCCGACCTGCGGGGTGGGCTGCCGGTGATGCCCGACAAGCAGCTGCGCTATCGCCGCTCGGCCGACGACGACCTGAACGCGAGCGGGCAGCCGGACACCGAGTTCGCCCCCGCGCCGGATGCCCCCGCGACCTCGACCGCCGGACTCACCGGCGCCGAGGCCCGTACCGACCGGCTCGGCCCCAGCGCGCCGATCGAGCAGCCGCCCGAGACCCCCGGCAATCACGATCGAGGCGAGACATGAAGAAGATTTTGTTCGACAACATCGACGAGCCGGGTCTCAACACGATCCCGGTGTACGAGCGGTTCGGCGGCTATCAGGGGTTGCGCCAGGCGCTCGCCATGTCCCGCGAGGACCTCACCGCCTCGATCATGGACTCGAACATCCGCGGCCGCGGCGGCGCGGGATTCCCCGCCGGGCGCAAGATCTCCTTCCTGCCCAAGGGCGAGATGCAGAAGTACCTGGTGTGCAACGCCGACGAGTCCGAGCCGGGGACGTTCAAGGACCGCGAGCTCATGCAGAAGAGCCCGCACATGCTGATCGAGGGCGTGATGATCGCCGCCTACGCCGGCGGCATCTCCAAGACGTTCATCTACATCCGCGGCGAGTATCAGCTGCAGGCCGACATCCTCGAGGCGGCGATCGCCGAGGCCGAGGCAGCGGGCTACGTCGGGCAGAGCATCCTCGGCTCGGAGCTCTCGATCTCGCTGGTCCTGCACCGCGGCGCCGGCGCCTACATCTGCGGCGAGGAGACGGGGCTGCTCGATTCGCTGGAGGGCAAGCGCGGCAACCCGCGCCTGAAGCCGCCGTTCCCGGCGGTCGAGGGGCTGTACGCCGGCCCGACGCTCATCAACAACGTCGAGACGCTCTCCACCCTGCCCCACATCGTGCGGATGAGCGGCGGCGAATACGCGAAGATCGGCGTCGAGGGCTCGACGGGCACCAAGCTCGTCTCGATCTCCGGCGACGTGCAGCGCCCCGGCAACTACGAGATCGAGCTCGGCATGCCCTCGCGGGAGATCATCTACGGGCTCGCCGGCGGGCCGCCCGAGGGGCGGCAGGTGAAGTTCTGGTTCCCCGGCGGCTCGAGTTCCCCGGTGCTCACCGGCGATGACCTCGACATCCCCTACGACTTCGACTCGATGGCCAAGGCGGGCACGATGCTCGGTTCGGGCGCGATCATCGTCGCCGACGACTCCCGCCGGGTGCTCGACACCGCGCTGAAGGTCGCCAAGTTCTACGCCCACGAGTCGTGCGGCAAGTGCGTTCCCTGCCGCGAGGGCACCAACTGGACCCACAAGATGCTCTCGCGCATCTACACCGGCGAGGCGACGCCGATGGACCTCGACATCATGGCCTCCGTCCAGGAGCAGATCATCGGCAACTGCCTGTGCGTGCTCGGTGATGCGATGGCGATGCCGATCGGCTCGATCGTGCAGAAGTTCCGCGCCGAGCTCGAGGCGGAGATCGAGGAGGCACGGCTGCGCAACTTCGGCAACGAATCCGACGACGTGATCGCGGTGGGCGTCGCCGACGAGCTCGCCGGACCGCTCCCGGTCCACTAGGGACTCGCTCCCGCCTCACCCCCCCGACACCGACTAGTCTCACGCCCGCCTCACCCGACTGACGCCATGCCCCGCCCTGAGCGCACGCCCATCACCCTCACCATCGACGGCCGCGAGATCGAGGCCGTCGAGGGCGCCATGCTGGTCGACGCCGCCAAGCACGGCGACGTCGAGATCCCCTACTTCTGCTACGAGCCCCGGCTCGGCGAACCGGTGGGCGCCTGCCGCATGTGCCTGGTGGAGATCGAGGGCATCCCCAAGCTGCAGACCTCGTGCTCGACCCCGGTCAAGGACGGCATGGTCGTCCACACCCAGACCGACCGGGTGCGCCACGCCCAGAACGCGGTTGTCGAGTTCCTGCTCATCAACCACCCACTCGACTGCCCGGTGTGCGACAAGGGCGGCGAGTGCCCGCTGCAGGACATCACCT
>CAXTTD010000502.1:0-2708 GCA_964246945.1 uncultured Solirubrobacteraceae bacterium
GTCGATCGCCGCCGCGGCGACCGCGACCCCGTCCGCGATCGATTCCGCGCGGCCGCCCGCGTACACCGCCGCCCCCGCATTGAGCACCGCGAGGTCCCGGGCGGGGCCGGTCTCCTCGGCGAGGATCGCCCGGGTGATGGCCGCGTTCTCGGCCGGATCCCCGCCGGGGATCGCCTCCGCGGGCGCCCGCGGGAGACCCACCTCCTCGGGCGTGACGGCATAGCCTCGCGCCCCGCCGGGAGTCACCTCGAACACCTGAGTGGGCGCCGAGATCGACAGCTCGTCGAGGCCGTCCTCGCTGGAGACGACGAGCGCGTGGGCGGTGCCGAGGCGGCCCAGGGCGAGCGCCATGGTCTCCACGTAGCTCCCGTCGGAGACCCCGATCAGCTGGCGCTGCGCCCCCGCGGGGTTGGTGAGCGGCCCCAGGAAGTTGAAGATGGTGCGCACCGCGAGCTCGCGCCGCACCGGGACGACGTAGCGCGTCGCCTGGTGATGGGCGGGCGCGAACATGAAGCCGAATCCGACCTCCTCGATGCAGCGCCCCACCTGTGCGGGGGCGAGGTCGATGCGAGCGCCGAGCGCCTCCAGCAGATCGGCCGAGCCCGACAGGCCAGTTGCCGAGCGGTTGCCGTGCTTGGCCACCGTGCAGCCCGCGCCGGCGGCGATCAGCGCCGCAGTGGTGGAGACGTTGAACGTCCGACGCCCGCCGCCGGTGCCGGCGGTGTCGAGCAGTTCAGAGCGCGCACCGGAGACCGCGACCGGCGTGGCGAGCTCCCGCATCGTGCGGGCGAGGCCTGCGAGCTCGGAGACGGTTTCCCCCTTGGTGCGCAGCGCGATCAGGAACCCGGCGATCTGGATCTCGCTCGCCTCCCCGGCCATGATCTGCCCCATCGCCGCGGCCGCCTCCTCGAGGCTGAGGTCCCGGCCGCCGGCGAGCGCGTCGATCGCGGCGGTGATGAGCTGCGGCGCGGGGCTCATGGGCCGTCCGGGTCACCGGGTGCCGGGCCCGTGAGGAAGTTGGCCAGCAGCGCGTGGCCGGACTCCGTGAGCACCGACTCGGGGTGGAACTGCACGCCCTCGACGGGCAGCTCGCGATGGCGCACCGCCATCACCACGCCGGCCCCGGACGCGCTCTGCTCGAGCACGCCGGGCAGCGCCGGATCGGCGATCAGCGAGTGGTAGCGCCCCACCTGCAACGGCGCCGGCAGCCCGCGGAAGATGGTGCGCCCGTCATGCTCGACGCTCGCCGTCTTGCCGTGAACTGGCAGGTGGGTGATGACCCGCCCGCCGAACGCCTGCACAAGCGCCTGATGCCCGAGGCACACCCCGAGCGTCGGCACCCCCGCCTCCGGGAAGCGCCGCACCGCCTCCAGGGTGATCCCCGCCTCGTCGGGGGTGCACGGTCCCGGGGAGACGATCACCCGCGCGTAGCCACGTGCGAGCAGGTCCGTGACGGTCGCGGCGTCGTTGCGCACCACCTCGACCTGGTCGCGGCCACCCCCGAGCTCGCCCACGTACTGCACGAGGTTGTAGGTGAACGAATCGTAGTTGTCGATGACGAGGACGCGCATCCTAAAGGGCCCTCAGGGCCATTCCGGCTGGGCGACGGCCAGCTCGATCGCCGACAGCGCCGCGCGCGACTTGGCCACCGACTCGCGGTACTCGTAGTCGGGCCGGGCGTCGGCGACGGTACCGCCGCCGGCCTGGACGTGGGCGACGCCGTCCTTGACCACCACGGTGCGGATGTGGATGCAGGTGTCGAGCTCGCCGGTGTAGCTCACGTAGCCGATCGCGCCGCCGTACCCGCCGCGCTTGACCGGCTCGAGCTCGTCGATGATCTGCATCGCGCGGACCTTGGGCGCCCCGGACAGCGTGCCCGCGGGCAGCACCGCGCGCAGCGCGTCGAGCGCGTCCACGTCCTCGCGCAGGCGACCGGTCACCTGGGAGACGATGTGCATCACGTGGCTGTAGCTCTCCACCGCCATGAAGCTCTCGACCGCCACCGAGCCGTACTCGCACACCCGGCCGAGGTCGTTGCGGCCGAGATCGACGAGCATCACGTGCTCGGCGCGCTCCTTCTCGTCGGCGAGCAGCTCGGCGGCGAGCGCCTCGTCCTCCTCGACGCTCGCGCCCCGCGGTCGGGTGCCGGCTACCGGTCGCGTGGCCACCCGCCGCCCGGCGACGGTGATCAGCGGCTCGGGGCTCGCGCCGGCGATCTCGAAGTCCCCGAAGTCCAGGAAGTACATGTACGGGCTGGGGTTCACCACCCGCAGGCCGCGGTAGATGGAGAACCCCGACACCGGCACCGCCGCGGAGAAGCGCTGGGAGGGAACGACCTGGAACGCGTCGCCGGCGTGGATGTAGCGCACGATGCGGGCGACGATCGCCTCGAACTGCTCGCGGCTGAGATTCGAGCTGAACTCCGGTACCCAGCGGTCGGTCGAGGGCGGTTGCGCGGGGCGGGGAACCGGACCCGCCAGGCGCCCGCGGATGTCGGCGATCTGCGCCACCGCGCGCGCGTAGGAATCCTCCACCCCGTCCTCCGCGTAGACGTTGGCGATGACGGTGATCGTGTGGCGTAGGTGATCGAAGACGACGAGCACGTCGGTGAACATGAGCGCGAGGTCGGGCAGGCCGAGCGGATCGGGGTTCGGCTCGCCGAGCGGCTCGACGGTGCGCACCAGGTCGTAGGCGAAGAAGCCGAACGC
>CAXTTD010000503.1:0-2704 GCA_964246945.1 uncultured Solirubrobacteraceae bacterium
GTATGAGCCCGGCCTCGTGAGCGCGAGGCCGTGACCCTCTCCGCGCCGGCGTCGGCGCCGACCCGCGCGCGGCTGCTCTCGGCTGCTCGGTCGGTGATCGAGGCGGACGGCTACGGAGCGGCCTCGGTGCTGCGAATCTCCAATCGCGCGGGGCTCGCCTCCGGGACCCTGTACCGCCACTTCGCCTCCAAGCAGGACCTGTTCGTCGAGCTGTTCCGCGAGGTGTGCGCGGGTGAGGAGCAGGCGATGCTCGCGGCCGCGGCGGCGCTGGGGGAGGGGGCCCTGCACGTCGACCGCCTCGAGGAGATGCTCGCCACCTTCGCGCGACGGGCGCTGCGCCGCCCGCGCCTCTCGTGGGCGCTGATCGCCGAGCCGGTCGACCCGCGGGTCGACGGCGAGCGGCTCGCTTACCGCGCCCGCTACGCCGCTGCGCTGGGAGACGCGCTGCGGGCCGCGGTCGCCGTCGGGGAGATCCCCGCCCTCGACGTCGCCTTCACCGCGGCCGCGCTCGTCGGCGGCTGTGGCGAGGCCCTCGTCGGCCCGCTCGCACCGAGCGCCGATCACGGTGGGCACCGCGACGAGGCGGTCGTCACCTCGCTGCGAGCGTTCGTGCGCCGCGCCGTCGGGGCCCGAGCGACCCCGGCCTTCGCGCCGCCGGGCACTCGAGCGCTGGCGGATCTGAGCGCCGGCTGATCGGCGGCTTCAGGCGGTGTTCCAACACTCCGCGTTTGGTGTGTTGCCGGCGGCTGCCTGGCGCATGGCGGTCGATTGTGCTCCGAGCAGTCGACCCGAGCGGCCGCAGTGGCGGCCCGTGAGCGCGCCACCGCCGCGTCGGGCACCCGCTGCGTCCCGAAGCTCTCATCGAACTCGTCGCACCGGACATAGCCGACCTTTAGGTGGCTTCGACAGGGTTAGCGACGCAGGGCACACACCCGTCCTTGTAGTCTCCGTCCAGCCCGAGTGGACGGGCCCCCAACTCTCTCAAGCCGTCGGCCGCGGGTGCCGAAATGCTGGTGAGGCCGACGGGGCCTTTTCAGCGTCGACCCAGGACCTTTCTCTTATATGACTCTCATTCTCGGCATCGCGCTCGCACTCGTGTGCGCTCTGACGACCAACGTCGGTTTCCTGTTCAAGCACCGTGGCGCGTGCGAGGCCCCGGCCGTCGACTACCGCCATCCGCTGCGGACCGGCAAGGCGCTGTTCACGACCCGCACCTTTGCCTTCGGCTTCTCCATCGCCACCGGCGCGTGGGTCTTCCACGTCGCCGCGATGTCGATGGCGCCCCTGTCGGTCGTCCAGGCCGTCCTCGCTGGCGGGGTCGTGCTGCTCGCGATCATGGCCGAACGTTCCTTCGGGTTCGAGATGTCGCGCCGGCAGTGGATCGGCATTGGTCTCACCGCCTGCGGCCTGCTGCTGCTCGGTCTCAGCCTGCCCTCCGTGCACGGCGCCCACTCGCGCTACTCGGTACCCGCGATGGTCGGCTTCGAGGGAATCCTGCTCACGCTCGGCGTCGCGCTCATGCTCGGCAAGCAGCTCGGCATCGCCGGCCGCCATCACGGCTTCCTGCTCGGCGCCTCCTCGGGCATCATGTTTGCCGCCTCTGACGTCGCCATCAAGGCGATCTCCGGTGAGGTCGGCGCCCACGGGCCCCTCGCTCTCTTCTCCGCGCCGCTTGCCGTCGCGGTCTTCGCCTCGGTGGCGGCCTTCTTCACCTCGGCCAAGGGCCTTCAGGACGGCGACGCGATCCCGGTGATCGCGGTCACCGGCACCGCCGCCAACGTCGGTGGCATCCTCGGCGGCATCGTCGTCTTCGGCGACCCGCTCTCCGGCCAGCCGCTGATGCTCGCCGCCGAGCTGTTCGCATTCGCGCTCGTGCTCGTCGCGGCCTGGTTCGTCCCGGCGCCGCTACGCGCCGTGCCGGCGGTCAAGCCGGTCCTCGCCGCCGCGATCTGAACCCCCGCGATCTGAGCCGCCGTGTTCTGAGTTGCCGTGCGCCGGCGCGCGAAACCGTTCCCAACACCCGATGGCTGTGACACTCCCGAGGGTGCCGAGCCACCCGCTCACCAACGTGGACGCTCTCGCGGCCGGGCTCGCTGACCCCGACCCGGAGCGCCGCCCCACCGTCCTCGACGTCCGCTGGGACCTCGCCCAGGGCCCGCGCCCCGACGTGTATGCGCAGGCGCACATCCCGACCGCCGCCTTCGTCGACCTCGACCGCGCCCTCGCTGACGACCCCGGCGACCGTCGCCGCGGCCGCCATCCACTGCCCGAGCCCGAGACGTTCCGGAGCGCGATGCGGGCAGCGGGCGTGGGCAACGAGCGTCCGGTGGTGGTGTACGACGACGCGGGTGGGACCATCGCCGCGCGTGGATGGTGGCTGCTGCGCTACTACGGCCACCGCGAGGTGTCCGTGCTCGACGGCGGCCTGTCGGCGTGGCGGGAGGCCGGTCACCCGACCGAGAGCGGCGCGGTCAGGGGCGGCTCCGGCGACGTTGCGACCCCCGGGGACTTCACCGGCGAGCCCGGACACATGGCCACGCTCGACGCCGACGCGGCCGCCGCGCTCGCGGCGCCCGGCCACCACGGCGTTCTGCTCGACGCGCGTGCCGGCGAGCGCTTCCGAGGCGAGCTCGAGCCGGTCGACCCCGCGGCCGGCCACATCCCGGGCGCGCGCAGCTGCTCGACCCGCGACCATCTCGATCCG
>CAXTTD010000504.1:0-2653 GCA_964246945.1 uncultured Solirubrobacteraceae bacterium
GATCTACAGGCCACTGCTCCCGCTATCCCTCCCAGAGTGGACCCACGACACGTCCGCGACACCACTCCGGGAGATCTACAGGCCACTGCTCCCGCTATCCCTCCCAGAGTGGACCCACCCCACGCCCGCGACACTACTCGGGGCGGTGCAGGGGGCGCCGACCCACAAAGCGTCCAGAGACGGCGGGGCCGCACCCGCCCCGGTCGCGGGTGGCGAAGCGGTATGGTCGATCGGTCATGAGCGTGCTCGACCTGCCCACCGTCAGCTGCCGGATCGACGGTGGCGTCGGCTGGATGACGCTTGACCGCCCCGACGCGCTCAACGCGTGGACGCGGCAGCTCGGCGACGACATGCTCGAGGCGTTGCACGAGTTCGCCACGTCGGACTCGGTGCGCGCGATCGTGGTCACCGGCGCTGGCCGCGCGTTCTCCTCCGGCGCGGATCTCAAGGACGGCGGGCTGCACGGCACCGACGGGCAGATCGACGTGCTCACCCCGCTGCGTGAGTCCTACAACCCGCTGCTGCTCGGCCTGCGCACGGTGGAGAAGCCGGTGATCGCGGCCGTCAACGGCCCGGCGGCGGGGATCGGCTGCTCGCTGGCGCTCGCCTGCGACCTCGTGCTCGCCGCCCGCTCGGCGTACTTCCTGCTCGCGTTCGTGAACATCGGACTCGGCCTCGACGGCGGCGCCTCGCAGAGCCTCGTCGCCCGGGTCGGGCACACACGGGCGATGGAGATGGCACTGCTCGGCGAGCGGATCGGCGCCGAACAGGCGCTCGCGTGGGGCCTCGCCAACCAGGTGGTCGACGACGACGCGCTCACGTCGGCCGCCGGTGAGCTCGCCGCCCGCTTCGCCGCCGGCCCGCCGGGTTCCTACGCGACGATCAAGCGCACGATCAACGCCCGCGCCTATGACGGCTTCGCCGAGTCGCTCGAACTGGAGGCGGTGCTCCAACAGGAGCGGGTCGCCTCGCGCGACTTCATCGAGGGGGTGAGCGCCTTCATGGAGAAGCGCGCACCGTCCTTCACCGGCGAATAGACTCGATCATCGGGTACGGACACGTACCTCTCGAAACGTGAAGGAGAGTCGCGTGAACCTCGCCAGCACCGTCATCGGCCCCACCGCCGGCCATGACCCCGACCATCTCGCGGTGAAGCTCGACGACGTCACCCTCAACTACGCAGCGCTCGAGATCGGCAGCTCGCACCTCGCCGGCCTGCTCGCCGCCCACGGCGTCGGAGCCGGCGACCGCGTGGGCATCATGCTGCCGAACGTCCCCCATTTCCCGGTCTGCTACTACGGCGCGCTGCGCGCCGGAGCGGTCGTGGTGCCGATGAACGTGCTGCTCAAGCGCCGCGAGGTCGCCTACTACCTGTCGGATTCGGGCGCAAAGCTGGTGTTCGCCTGGGAGGGGTTCGCCGAGGAGGCCCAGGTGGGCGCCGAGTCGGCGGGCGCGGAGTGCGTGATCGTCGAGGCCGCCGGTTTCGCCGGGCTCGTGGGGGCGGCGACGCCCGACCCCGCGGTCGCCGAGGTCGCGGAATCGGATGCCGCGGTGCTGCTCTATACCTCGGGCACCACCGGGCAGCCGAAGGGCGCCGAGCTCACCCACGCGAACTTGCGCAGCAACGCGGAGGGCGCCCGGGGCCTGTTCGACGCCGGCCCGGGGACGGTGTGCCTCGGGGTGCTGCCGCTGTTTCACTCGTTCGGCCAGACGTGCGTGATGAACGCGACGCTCGGTGGCGGCGGCATGCTCACGCTCGTGCCGCGCTTCGAGCCCGGGAAGGCGCTCGAGGTAATCGAGCGCGACCGCGTGAGCATCTTCCAGGGCGTGCCCACGATGTACGGCGCGATGCTCCACCTCGAGGACCGCGAGCGCTACGACACGAGCTCGCTGGAGCTGTGCGCCTCGGGCGGCTCGGCGATGCCGGTCGAGCTCATGCGCGGCTTCGAGGAGGCGTTCGACTGCATGATCCTCGAAGGCTATGGGCTGTCGGAGACCTCGCCGGTCGCCTCGTTCAACCATCGCGACCGCGAGCGCAAGCCGGGCTCGATCGGCACCCCGATCGCCGGGGTGGCGATGAAGGTGGTCGACGATCAGGGGGTCGAGGTCTCCGAGGGCGAGGTCGGCGAGATCGTCGTCTCCGGGCCCAACGTGATGAAGGGCTATTGGGAGCGCCCCCAGGAGACCGCGGAGACGATCATCGACGGCTGGCTGCACACCGGCGACATGGGTCGCGTGGACGCCGATGGCTACTTCTTCATCGTCGACCGCAAGAAGGAGCTCATCATCCGCGGCGGCTACAACGTGTACCCGCGCGAGGTCGAGGAGGTGCTCTACGAGCACCCCGACGTACGCGAGGCAGCGGTGCTCGGCGTTCCCCACGACGAGTACGGCGAGGAGGTCGCCGCGGCGGTGTCGCTGGTGAGCGGCGCGAGCGTCGAGCCCGAGGCGCTGCGCGACTACGTCCGCGAGCGGGTGGCGGCCTATAAGTACCCGCGCACGGTGTGGATCCTCGACGATCTGCCCAAGGGCCCGACGGGGAAGATCCTCAAGCGGGAGATCACGGCGCCCGACGGGTCGTGAGCGCGGCCGGTTCGGAGGCCCACGCGGCGGGGCCGGAGCCGGGCACGGCCGGTCCGGCGCCGGGCGCCGC
>CAXTTD010000505.1:0-2650 GCA_964246945.1 uncultured Solirubrobacteraceae bacterium
AGCCCGCCGTCTGCCCCGGGAGGCTGTACGGCAGCGCGGCGCTCCCGGTGAGCGCCTCAGGGCTCGCCTGCAGTGAGCCGGTGAGCGTGCCGAGCAGGTTCACGATCTGGCCGGCGAGCGGGTTGGTCTCGCCCTTGGCAGCGAGCTCCCGGGCGATCAGGTCCTTGAGCGAGATCGAGACCGCGACCGCACCGGTGCCGTGGCTCGGGGTGGAGGGGAGCTTGGCGAACGCGCGCTCCTGGGCGACGGTCGCCTTGCCGCGCAGCAGCGTGGCGCCGACCGCGCCGGCGGTCAGCGGCGCGCTACCGGTCTCCGGCAGCGCGTAGAAGCCACCACCGAGCGAGCGGGCGCTCCGCTTCGCCGGGTGGGCGAGGAGCTTCTCCCAGCTCGCCGCCTCGGTGGGCGTCACTGTGATCCGCCCGATGGTCTGGGTGCCGTCGCTGCCCACCTGCACGTCTCCGGTGAGAGAGTCGATGAACCGGGTCACGTCGACGCCGGTGCGTCGCTGGTCCTTCCGCAGCTCGGTGGTGAGCTTTCCGGACCCCGACGGGTCGGCGGTGCGCTCGGACCCGAGCACGAAGCTCCACACCTGGGCGGGGTCGCGGAGCGCGAACGAGATCGGCAGCCCCCCGCCCGACGCGAGCGTGGGCGCCGCCGTGCCCCCGGCGATCGGCAGCTGGCCGGAGGTGAGCGAGTGCCCACCGGTGTCGATGCGGAAGCTCAACCGGGCGGTCGTCCGGTTGCTGTCGCCCAGCGACACCCCGTAGCCGTCAATCGCCGCCACCCACGGGACCTTGCGCGCCATGGCGTCCTGGGGGCGATCGAGCAGCGCCGCCGGGTCGCCGGCGACGGACAGCCCGCTGCGCGGCAGGCCTGCGGTGTCCCGCGCGAAGTCACCGGCGGTGAAGCCGTCGCCGCTCTGCTGACGATCGAGCGCGGCGCTGAGGTTGGCCGCGTTCTGGGAGACGAGCAGCAGCGGACCCTTGACGGCGAACGCCGCCTTCTGACCCAGCGAATACAGCGTCGCCCCGTCGTGGGTGCCGGTCCGCGTCGTGTGATGCAGGTCGCGCACGAGATGGCCAAGTGCGGCGGCGCTGGCCGTCCGCCACGCGACGAGGAACGGCACCGGGGTGCCGCCGCCCACCTGGGAGGCACCGACGCCGAACACGATCGGGGTGCCGAACAGCGGCTTGACGTCGCGGTTGAAGTTGACCCCCGCCTTGGCGAGCTCGGAGAACAGCCCCGCCTGGATCAGCGAGTAGTCGGGGTCGCTCTTGGCCGCCGCGAGTGCCTTGCTGCTGAACGGGTTACCCGAATGCGTATCGAGCACCGCCACCACCGGGGTCGCGCTCGGGAAGTAGGCGAGCGCCGACGCCTGCGGGCTGGAGCTCGACGAGCTCGAGCTGCCGCACGCAGCGAGCACCAGCGCCGTCGCGACGGCGAGCGCGGGAAAGCGGAGGCGTCGCATGCCGGTCAGTGTAAATGCTGGATAAGCGTAAATCCAGAGCGAAGGACGGACGATCGACGCCGGTACTTCGCGATCATCGGGATCATCCTCCGCCACCCACGGCCCTCTCGCGCGGCAGGTGGCTCGCCTGCACGCCCATCGCGATCACGCGCGTGAGCAGCATGGCCAGGGCCATGAAGATGAGCGCATCGGTGATCGCGCCCGGGGTCACGGCGTGACGGCGCGTCCACCGGGCCAGCGAGGCGCCGAACCAGTGCACCGATCCGAGGAGAAGGCGGCCCGCGCCGCGATCACGGTCGTCCACAGCAGCCCGTAGGCGAATCCGGCGCGGGTCACCGGCTGGTCGGTCTGCGGACTGCGATACACGCGCATGAGGCCGGCGCTCGCGAGACCCACGATCAACCCCAGCGCGGTGAGGACGATCTCGAGCAGCAGGCCCGTGCCCGAGCTCTGAGCGCCCTTCAGAAAGAACGGGACGATGATGACGGCGGTCACCAGCGGCCGCGCATAGATGCATCATAACAGATACATCTGCGAAGATGCTAAACTGGAACTCGGTGAAGATCAGCGATCTCATATGGCTCGGGCAGCGCCTGGCCGATACCGGACGCGCGGAGATCCAGGCCCAGGCGCCCGAGGTGCCGACCGCCGAGCTGATCGTCATGGGTCACCTGCTCGACGGTCCCCCGAGCACGATCACCGCGCTGACCGCCCGCAGCGGCTACGCCCAGAGCCGGGTGTCCACCGCGGTCTCGAGCCTCGTCGCGCGGGGGTGGGCGCAGACCCGCTCGGATCCCGCGGATGGTCGACGGACGCTCGTCTTCGTTCCCGACGACGTGCGAGCACCGGCCGAGGAGGCGAGGATGAGCAGCGAAGCCCGTACGCTCGACCAGCTGCTGTCCGGCCTGCCCGTTGATCGGCGGGAGCGGATCGTCGCCGCCCTCGAAGAGCTGCTCGGCGTCCTGCGCGGGGCGCCTGCCCAGGAGCCGCCCGGCCCCGGCGACGCCCACCAATCCCGCTCAGCCGATCGCCCGCGCCGCCGGGGAACCGCGCCCCTCGGGCGCTAGCATCGCCCGGCCACGGCGAGATAGCTCAGTTGGTAGAGCACACGACTGAAAATCGTGGTGTCCCGGGTTCGAGTCCCGGTCTCGCCATAAAAGACCTGCAAATATGATGTTTTTG
>CAXTTD010000506.1:0-2644 GCA_964246945.1 uncultured Solirubrobacteraceae bacterium
CCCCGGCCCCACCGCCGCGGGCGCCGCCGGCCCGCGCGAGCCGGAGGAGCGCACGTGGCTCGCCTTCCAGATCGCTTGGCAGAGCCCGCTCGACGGCGCCGAGGATCCGTTCGCCGGGATCGCCCGCGCCCGGGTGAGCTGGGAGTCGGGCGAGTCACCGGGGTTCGCCGCGGGTGAGTCGGGTCCGCGCTCAGGCGGCGACGCCGCGCTGGGCGTGCGCACCAGCGCGGCCTACCGCGCGTGGGCTGCGCGGCTCGGCTCCCAGGCGGCCGGTATCTCTGGGGAGCCGGCCTGGACGGCCGAGCGCCGCTTCGACCGCGCCTTCGAGCGCCTCGGCGCGCTCGCCTCGATGGCCCGCGGTCCCCGGTACGAGCTGCTGGTCACGCTCGGCCGCCTCGGCGTCTACGAGCTGCGCGGCGCCCGCCTGCAGCTCGGCGGCCCCGGGCCGGTGACGCTCGCCGCCAAGCGCATCCTCGGCATCGGCGACCCACTGCTGCTCGAGCGGCGCGCGGCCGAGCTCGCCGAGGCGTGCGCGCTGCCGCTGGAGGCGCTCGACCTCGGTTTCTTCAACTGGGAGCGCGGCGCGCGCTTCAGCGGCGGCCTGCCCGCCGATCTTCCCGCCGACCCCGACGCCGTCGGGGCGGCGCGGGTGGCGCTCGGCCTCGACTGACGATTCTTCCCCGGCGCATCAGTTCCGCGGATAGCCTGTGAGGTGATGATCCCCATCCTGCTCATCGTGTGGCTGCTGGTCGAGGTGGCCGCCATCATCGCCGTCGCTCACGTGCTCGGGATCCTGCTGTGCGTGTTGCTGCTCATTGCCGGGTGGCCCGTCGGGACGTGGCTGATGCGCGCCGAGGGCCGTGCGGTGCTGCGCCGCGTCCGGGAGACCCTCGCCACCGGCGCGCCGCCTACCGCGGGCGCCGGTGAGGCCGCGGTCGGCCTGCTCGCCGGACCGCTGTTCATCATCCCGGGCTTCGTCACCGACCTGCTCGGCCTCGCGCTGCTTGTGCCCGCCGTGCGCCATCATCTGGCCACACGAATCGCCCGCCGTGCGCGGGGACGGGTCGGCGGACGCGGCGGCGGGTTCTCAAGCGGCGCGTGGCGGCCCTACGACGTCGACGGCAGCGCCCATGAGACGTCACCGCCTCCGGGCTTCGAGAACCCTCAGCTTCACGGATGAGCGACGGACTGCGCGCGGTCGCGTTCGGCTCGCCCGACGGGTCTCTGTGGGGGGCGGCGATCCTCGGTGACTCGCCGGCCCTGGTACTCGGCGCGGGCGCCGAGGCGCTTGGCGTCGCCGACGGCCTGAGCGTCGAGGACGCCGGGGCGGACGGCTGGCGCCTGCGCGGCGAGCGCCTCGAGCTCACGCTCACTCCGCTCGCCCCGCCGGTCCCCGACGCCGACGCGCCGACGCGTCCCGGCACGCCGTGGACCCTCGGCACGGCGCCTGAGCTGTGCGCGGTGACGGGCCATGCCACGGCCGGCGGCGAGTTCTCGGGCGTCGGCGTCCGGGTGGCGCTCCCGCCGACCAAGGGCGGTGTCGGATCGGCGCGGCTGGTCGGCACCTGGCTGCCCGACGGCGCGGCCCTCGCACTGCTCGCCGCCCGGCCGCGCAAGGCTGAGCACCCCGACGAGGACGTGGTCGCGGCGAGCCTGTTCGATCCCGAGGGCTGGCTCGCCGTTGCCGACCCGCGGCTCTCGAGCACCTACGACGGCGCCGGCGCGCCGACGCGCATGAACCTCGAGCTCTGGGTCACCGAGGGCGAGACCGAGTTCCCGCGCCGGGCCGCCGGCGAGGTGAGGGGCTCCGCCGGCTCGGTGTCCGGCGAGGGCGTCGCGCTGCACGTCGCGCCGCTGCACTGCCACAGCCGCGGCGAGCAGGGCGCGGGCGTGTACGCGCTGGCCACGCTCTCCTGACGCCCCGGGCCATGGCAATCCGGGCGGTGATCAGCGACTTCGGTGGGGTGCTCACGACCCCGCTGCTGGGGGGCTTCCTCGCCCTCCAGGAGCACTCCGAGATCGCGCCGCAGCAGTTCGGCATCGCGCTCGCCGCGCTGAGCGTCGCGCGGGGGGAGAATCCGCTGCACGCGCTCGAGTCCGGTCGCCTCGGTGAGCCCGAGTTCATGGCCGTGATCTCTAAGGAGCTCACCGCGCAGCTGCGGCGCCCGGTCTCGCTCGCGGGCTTCGGCGAGCAGTTCCTCTCGGGCCTCGCGCCCAACGAGCCGTTCCTCGACCACCTGCGGGCACTGCGGGCAGACCGCGGCCTGCGGCTCGCGATCTGCACCAACAACGTCCGCGAGTGGTCCGCGCGCTGGCAGGCGATGATCCCGCGCGAGCTGTTCGAGGTGGTCGTCGACTCCTCCAAGGTCGGCACCCGCAAACCCGATCCGCGGATCTACGAGGTGACGCTCGCCGAGCTCGGGCTCACCGCGGCGGAGACGGCGTTCGTAGACGACCTCGAGGAGAACGTGACAGCAGCGGCCACGCTCGGAATGCGCGCCGTGTGGTTTCAGAGCACCGAGCAGGCGATCGCCGACCTGGAGGCGGCGCTGGCGCCGACGGGATGATGGCCGGGCGCCGGGCGCTCGTGGCGCTCGTCGGGGTCGCCGCGGCCTGCGGGCTCGCCGGCTGTGGCGGGTCCGGG
>CAXTTD010000507.1:0-2640 GCA_964246945.1 uncultured Solirubrobacteraceae bacterium
CGAGGGGGCCCGCGGCGGGGGGCGGGGGGGGGGGGGGCGGCGTGACCGCGCGCGTCGCCGCGGCGGACCGAGCGGCGAGCGCGAGGGCGGCAAGCAGGACGACGGCGGCGCTGAGGGCGAGCACGGCCAGCCGGTGGGCGCGGCGCGCGGGTGCGGTATCGGTGGTCACGGCGATCCCCTCCCCGGGAGACGTTGCTGGTACGCGAGCATACCGGCCACGTCGGGTGGGAGCAAGGTTCCCGTGCGTCGGGGCGCGGGCCGCGCCAGGGGGGCGCCCGCTGATAGCGTCGCCCGCCGCCCATGCGCTGCCTCTACGTCGACCTCGACGGCACCCTGCTCGGCCCCACCGCATCGCTGCTCACCGGGGCCGACGGACGCTTTTCGCTGCTGGGTACGCGGGCGCTCGAGGCGTGCGCCCGCGCCGGCGCCGAGGTGGTGATCTTCTCCGGGCGCACGCAGTCGAGCGTGTTCGAGGCCGCGCGGCTGATCGGCTCCCGCGCGTTCATCTTCGAGATCGGCTGCGGCCTGGTGCTCGACGGCGAGCTCGAGTGGCTCACCGACGGGCTCGAGCCCTCCGTGGAGCACGGCACGATCTTTGAGCAGATCGAGGCGTCGGGAGCGCCGCGGCGCCTCGCCGAGCACTTCGCCGGCGCGCTCGAGCCTCACACACCCTGGTCGGACACGCGCGAGGTCTCGCACCTGCTCCGGGGCGACATCGACCTCGCCGCGGCCAACCGGGGGCTCGCCGACGCGGGCCTGGACTGGCTGCGGCTGATCGACAACGGGGTGATCGGCGAGGCGGCGGCCCTGGGGCTGATGCCGTGGCTCCCGACGGTCCGCGTCTACCACCTGATCCCGGCGGGCGCCTCCAAGGCGCGCGCGGTCGCCCGTCACATGCAGGCCCGCGGGTACCGCCCCGAGGAGTGCATCGCCTGCGGCGACTCGCGTGAGGACCTCGAGGCCGCCGGGACCGTGGGGACGTTCTGGGTGATGGCCAACGCGCTGACCCGCGACCCGGGGCTGGCCGAGCTCGTACGGGGACGGCCGGGCGTGCGGATCACCGAGGCGGGGTTCGGCGCCGGGGTCTACGAGGCCGTCGTGACGACGCTCGCCGAGCGGGGGTGATCCTGAGCTGGCGGCTCGTGAAGGACCCCGAACCCAGACTCCGCGGCGGCCGCGGCGACCAGCTCCCGTCCCCACGCGGGCGTGTCGGCCACCCACGAGCCGCCTTCCCAGCTCATCGCCACGAGCGGTCGCGAACGGTGCGCACACGCTCGAGGTCAAGCCCGGAGGTGCCTTCGGCGACGTTGACGAGGAAGTCAGCGGCACGCTCACGCGCGGCGTCGTCCTCGTCGAGCGCCGCGGCACCGCGTAGAGCCAACGCGCGGACGACCTGAGCGGCCGGCGCGGACGGGCCCACCACGCGGCGGCCTCGGGCGACGACGGCCTCAATCTCGGGATCGACCGGGACCTGGATGCGCGCATGGCGAGAGGTCATGCCCCGCAAAGCGTATCCGTGACCGGACGCACCGTTGCGTGCAGCAGAGGGTCCACGGGGACCTCAGTTGGGGTCAGTCGCGGGGCGGAGGCTTCCGACGCAGCCGCGCGCGGACTCGCTTCCACAGCCCCGGCCGGCGCGCCGGACGCCAGCGGGGCGTCGGGGGCACGGTCGCGCGAACGACCTCGACCCACTCCTCGAGCGGCAGGCGGCCGGCGATCAGCTCGCCGAGGGCGCCGGTGACCGGCGCCTGCACGCCGGCGCGGGTGAGCGCCGCGGCGAGCAGCGGCACCGCCTCGAGCGCTTCCACCGCCTGACCCACCCGAGCGGCGATTTCCGATGCGGGAACGCCCTGGGCGAGCAGCTCCCCGGCGCGGCGGTTGCGCGACTGGGGCGCGAGCGCGGTCGCGACGAGGTCGCCGACCCCGGCGAGACCGATGAGCGATTCCGGGCGGGCGCCCGCACCCTCGGCGAAGCGCCACACCTCGGCGAAGATGTGCCCGGCGGCCGCGCCCGCGGCGTTGAGCCCCTGGGCCTCGGTCGCCCCGGAGGCGAGCGCGGCGGCGTTCTTGGCGGCTCCGGCGAGCTCGACCCCGATCGGATCGTTGGACTGCTCGCACACGACGCCCGCGCGGATGAAGGTCGCGGCCAGCGCCTCGGCGAGCGATTCGTCGGCGGAGGCGGCGACGAGCCCCGCCCCGGCGCTCACCATCTCCTGGGCGTGCGCGGGACCGCCGAGGCACGCGGTGCGCGCGGCGCCGACGTGGCGGCGGATCACCGTCGTCGGCGACTCGCCGTCCGGCGGGACGAGGCCCTTGGCGAGCGAGACGACGGCGGCGCGATCGCTCATGCCCGAGGGCTTCAGCGCGCCGACGACCTCACGGAGCGCGACGCTCGGAACGCCGATGAGGACGAAGTCGGCACGCGCGAGGGCCCCCTGCCCGACGTGCTCGATTCGCAGCTCCCGTGGCAGCTCGACCCCAGGGAGGTAGCCGCGGTTCTCGCGCTCGGCAGTCAGCCGCTGCGCCTGAGCCTCGGTGCGTGCCTGCAGGGTCGTGCGCAGCCCGCCGCGGGCCAGCAGCACCGCGACGGCGGTGCCGAACGAGCCCGCCCCGATGACCACCGCGCGCCGGGCGCCGGGC
>CAXTTD010000508.1:0-2636 GCA_964246945.1 uncultured Solirubrobacteraceae bacterium
ACGCGGCCCCAGTTCGGGTCCCCGCCGTACAGGGCGGTCTTCACCAGCGGCGAGCCGGCGACCGCGCGCGCGGCGCGCTCCACCCCGACCGGCTCGCCGCCGCGCGCGATCACCCGTCCCACCCGCCGGGCACCTTCGCCGTCGCGCACCACGCGCAGCGCGAGCGCCCGCATCAGCGCGTCAATCGCCTCGCCGAGCTTCAGCTCGTCCTCGGTCTCGGGTTCGACCACGACCCCGGAGACGCCCGAGGCCTGGAGGATGACGGTGTCGTTGGTGGAGAGCTGGCCGTCGACCGAGATCCGCTCGAAGGAGCGCTTGAGGCACACGCCGAGCAGCAGCTCGCAGGTCGCCGCCGACAGCGCGGCGTCGGTCTGCACGAAGCACAGCAGCGTCGCGAAGTTCGGTGAGATCATGCCCGCGCCCTTGCACTGCGCGGAGACGGTGACCGGGCCTGAGGGCAGGATGACCTCGAGCGCGGCGTGCTTGTCCAGGACGTCGGTGGTGCGGATCGCCTGCGCGAACGCGAGCCCACCGTCGGGCGAGAGCTCGCGGGCGCAGGCGGCGATCCCGCGGTTGATCTCGTTCATCGGCAGCGGCACGCCGATCACGCCGGTCGAGCACACCGCGACCGCCCGCTCGGAGACGCCGGCCACCATCGCCGCCCCGCCCTGCATCCGGGCGGCGTCCTCGTAGCCGCGCCGGCCGGTGGCCGCGTTCGCGTTGCCGGCGTTCACGACCACGGCGCGGATCGCCTCGAGGCTCGTGCGCTCCCGGGTCAGCTGCACCGGGGGCGCCGGGGCGCCGGTCGCGGTGAACCGCGCGTCGCTGCTCGCCTCCGGCGCGTCGCACACGAGCATCCCGAGGTCCGGGGCGCCCGAGGGCTTGATCCCGGCGGCCACCCCAGCGGCGCGGAAGCCCGGCGCGAGCGTGCCGGGGTCGCGCTCGGTGGCGTGGCCGGGGAGGGTCACCCAGCGGCTCTCGAACACGTCGCTCACGGCTCGATCCCCTCGGTCTCGGGCCGGGCGAACATCAGGTTGAGGTTCTGCACCGCCTGGGAGGCGGTCCCCTTCCACAGGTTGTCGATCGCCGCGAACACGAGCAGCCGACCGGTGCGCGGGTCGGCGTGGACCGAAATCCGGCACAGGTTCGTGGCCGCGACGTCCTTGACGCCCGGCGGGCGAGTGACCACCTCGACGAACGGCTCCTCGCCGTAGGCGTCTTCATACAGTGATTCGATCGAATTACTTTCCCCGGGGTCCCCCTTATCAACAGGAGTCACGTAACAGGTGAGAAGCTCCCCCTGGTCGAGCGGAATCAGGTGTGCGGTGAACGTGATCGGCGCCGGCGCCCCCAGCACCGCGAGCTCCTGCTCGATCTCCGGCGTATGGCGGTGGCGGGGCACGCTGTAGGCGCTCATGTTCTCGTCGACGGTGACGAAGTGGGTGGCGTCGCTCGCCCCCCGGCCCGCCCCCGACACCCCGGTCTTGGCGTCGATGACCACGTCCGCGATCAGCCCCGCGCGGGCGAGCGGCGCGAGACCGAGGATCGCCGCCGTGGGAAAGCAGCCGGGGTTGGCCACGAGGTCCGCCCCGGCGATCTGATCGCGGTAGAGCTCGGGCAGCCCGTACACGGCGTCGTCCAGCCACTCGGGCGCGGGGTGGGCGCGGTACCACTGCTCGTACACCGCCGGGTCGCGCAGGCGGAAGTCGGCGGAGAGGTCGATCACCCGCACCCCGCGCTCGCGTAGCGCGGCGACGAGCTCGGCGGCGGCGCCGTGCGGGTAAGCGACGATCGCCGCCTCGACGTCCGCGTGGCGGTCGAGGTCGAGCGCCTCGAGCTCCGGCGCCCCCCCGGGGCGGGGGGACACCGGGTCGCGGGGGCGGGCGACGTCGCTGCGGGCGGTGAGCGGCCCCAGGGTGAAGCACGGATGGCGGTCGATGAGCCGCGCAGCCAGGGCTCCGGCGTAGCCGGCGGCGCCGAACACCGCGACGCGGATGCGGCCCTCAGGAGTCACGGACCCTCCCCTGCAGCCGCTCGGCGAGCGCGCGGGCGATCCGCCGGCGGCGGCCGGAGACCTCCTCGTCGGTGAGCGTGCGGTCCGCGGCGGCGAAGCGCAGGCGCAGCGCGAGCGAGACGTGGTCGGCTCCCACCCGCTCGGGGTCGCGATAGACGTCGAACACCTCGACCCCGGCGAGCAGGCGCCCCCCGGCCTCGCGCACCACCGCGAGCGCCTGGGCAGCCGTGACCGCGTCGGGGAGAATCACCGCGAGGTCCTCGCGTACCTCGGGGAAGCTCGTCACGTCGCGGTAGGCGGGCACCCGCACCCACTCGGCGGCGAGGTCGAGGTCGAGCTCGAAGCCGGCGAGCGCGCCGTCGAGGTCCCACTCGGCGGGCGGCCCCCGGGGCCGGCCACCGCCGGATGCAGCTCGCCGAGCCAGCCGGCGGGGATACCTTCCGCGTCGCCAGCGCCGTCGCCGAGGCGGATCTCGGCGCAGCGCCCGGGGTGCAGGAACGGCGGCGGCGTCGGGAACGGCGCGACCGTCCACGGGACTCCGATCACCTCGAGCACCCCGCCGAGCACGCCCTTGGCCGCATAGAAGTCGGCCGCTCCGGGCGCGGTGCGCCCGGCGAGCTGG
>CAXTTD010000509.1:0-2606 GCA_964246945.1 uncultured Solirubrobacteraceae bacterium
GCCATGAGCCGCGCGATCGCGGGTAGCTGCCGTCCATGGCGTACGACGTCGCTGCCCTGCGGGCCCGGATTCCTGCGCTGGGCTCGGGGACGGCGTTCTTCGACGGCCCCGGCGGCTCGCAGACCCCGATCGACGTGGCGCGGGCGATCGCCAGCGCCCTCACCGCGCCGCTCTCCAACCAGGGCGCGGTGACCGACGCCGCGCGCAACGCCGAGGCGATCGTGACCGGGGCGCGCGCCGCGGTCGCCGACCTGCTCGGCGCTGAGCCGGCCGGCGTCGTGTTCGGACGCTCGATGACCCAGCTCACCTATGACCTCGCGCGCACGCTCGCGCGCGGGTGGGGGCCGGGCGACGAGGTGCTCGTCACCCGCCTGGACCACGATGCCCACATCCGGCCGTGGGTGCAGGCGGCGCAGTGGGCGGGGGCGAGCGTCCGCTACGTCGACTTCGAGGGCGAGACGGGGGAGCTCACGGCCGAGCACGTCGCCGCCGAGCTCACCGACCGCACCCAGCTCGTCGCGGTCACCGGCGCCTCGAACCTCATCGGGACGCGTCCGCCGACGCCGGAGATCGCTGAGCTCGTCCACGCCGCGGGGGCGTTGTTCAGCGTCGACGCCGTGCACCTCACCCCGCACGCGCCGGTCGACCTCGCCACCCTCGGCGCCGACCTCCTGTTCTGCTCGCCCTACAAGTTCCTGGGTCCCCACTGCGGGGTGCTCGCCGCCGCCCCGGCGCTGCTCGAGTCGCTGCACCCGGACAAGCTCGCGCCCTCGAGCAACGCCGTGCCCGAGCGCTTCGAGCTCGGCACGCTGCCCTACGAGCTGCTCGCGGGGACGAGCGCGGCGATCGAGCTGATCGCATCGCTCGCGCGGCGCGACGGCTACGGCGGTGATCCCGCCGCGGCGCCCGACCGCCGGACGCGGCTGCTCGCCGCGATGCAGGCCGTCGAAGCCCACGAGGACGCGCTGCGCGCCGAGCTCGAGTCCGGCCTCGCCGAGCTGCCCGGGATCAGGCGTCACGATGGCGCTGCCGACCGCACCCCGACCCTCCTGCTCAGCTTCGAGCGCCACGATCCCGGGATGGTGGCGCTGCAGCTCGCCGCGCGCGGGATCAACGCCCCCGCGGGGTCGTTCTATGCGCTTGAGGCCTCCCGCCGGCTCGGCCTCGGGGACGCCGGCGGGCTGCGCATCGGGATCGCGCCCTATACCGACGGCGAGGACGTCGCCCGGCTGGTGCACGGCCTCGCGGCGATCCTCGGCTGAGCCGTCATGGGAGCGATCGACACACCTGCGCCCAACCACCGGCTGCGGTGTAGATCGCTCCCAGCTGTCGAGAGCGATCGACCCCGCCGCACCGCTATGGGCCATGGTGTGTCGATCGCTCCCGCCGTGGCGGGTAGCGTCAACGGACACGATGTCGCTTGAGGTCTTCAGCCCCCGCACCCGCGAGTGGTTCCAGAGCGCGTTCGCGGGCCCGACGCCCGCGCAGACCCTCGCCTGGCCGGCGATCGCCTCCGGCGAGCACGTGCTCATCTCGGCGCCCACCGGCTCGGGCAAGACGCTCGCCGCGTTCCTGTACGGGATCGACCAGCTCGCCGCCGAGCCCGCGCCGACGAACCGCAAGGATCGCCGCATCCGGCTCGTGTACGTCTCGCCGCTGAAGGCCCTCTCCTACGACATCGACCGCAACCTGCGCACCCCGCTGCGAGGGATCGGGGCCGACCTCCAGGTCGCCGTGCGCACCGGCGACACCCCGCAGCGCGAGCGCGCGCAGATGCTGCGCGAGGCGCCCGACATCCTCATCACCACTCCCGAGTCGCTGTACCTGATGCTCACCGGGCGGGCCCAGAGCCTGTTCGAGGACACCCGCTGGTGCATCGTCGACGAAATCCACGCCGTCGCCTCGACCAAGCGCGGCTCCCACCTGGCGCTCACGCTGGAACGGCTCAGCGCCGCCTCCGACCACGACGAGGTCCAGCGGATCGGCCTGTCCGCGACCCAGAACCCGCTCGAGGAGGTCGGCCGCTACATGGTCGGCCCCCGCCGCTCCTGCCGGATCGTCGACACCGGGGTGAAGAAGGAGCTCGACCTGAAGATCCACGTCCCGGTGGAGTCGATGACCGAGCTCGACGGGGTGTCGTCGCCCGACCTCGACCCGCTCGCCGGCGGGGAGGCGACCCGTCGCTCGATCTGGCCGGCGATCTACCCCGAGCTCGTGAAGCTGATCGAGGAGCACTCCTCGACGATCGTGTTCGTGAACAACCGCCGCGGCGCCGAGCGGCTCGCGCTCAGACTCAACGACCTCGCGCAGACGGAGATCGCCCGCTCCCACCACGGCTCGCTCGCCCGGGAGGAGCGGACCGTGGTCGAGGAGATGCTCAAGGCCGGGGAGCTGCCGTGCCTCGTGGCCACTTCGAGCCTCGAGCTCGGCATCGACATGGGCGCCGTCGATCTCGTCATCCAGGTCGAGTCCCCGAAGTCGGTGAGCCGCGGGCTGCAGCGGATCGGCCGCGCCGGCCACTCGGTCGGCGACGTGTCCCGCGGGCGGATCTTCCCCAAGTTCCGCTCCGACCTGCTCGAGTGCGCGGTCGTCGCCCAGCGGATGCG
>CAXTTD010000510.1:0-1247 GCA_964246945.1 uncultured Solirubrobacteraceae bacterium
TGTCGGCGTAGGTGAGCAGCCAGCGTTCCTCATTCTCGTGTGTCTCCTCGGTGCCCCGACGGCTGCGGCCGCGTCCGCGGCCCCGACCGCCGCCGCGCGCGCGGGGGGGAGACATCCGGCGGGCGCCTGCGCGGGCTCGGCGGCCGCGGCCTCCTGGCGGGCCTTCTCCTCGGCGGCCAGGCGAGCTGCCTCCTCCGCCTCGCGGCGGGCCTGCTCCTCGGCCTCGCGCCGGGCACGCTCCTCGGCCTCCTTGCGCTCACGCTCCAGGCGCGCCCGCTCCTCCTGCTCACGGAACAGGTGGTGGCCCGCGGCGCCGACGTCGCCGATGGCGCTCGTCACCGCGGCGCAGGAGCGGATCGCGTCGTCGTTGCCGGGGATCACGTAGTCGATGCCCTCGGGGTCGCAGTTGGTGTCGACCAGGCCGATGATCGGGATCCGCAGCCGCTGGGCCTCGCGGACGGCGATCTCCTCGGTCTTGAGGTCGATCACGAACATCGCGTCGGGGACCCGCTGCATGTTCTTCACGCCGCCGAGGTTCGCGCGCAGCTTCGCGAGGTCCGCCTGGGCGGCCATCCGCTCACGCGTGGGCAGCAGCTGCAGCTGACCCTCGGTCTCGTAGCGCTCGAGGTCGTGCAGGCGCTTGATGCGGTTGTTGATCGTCTGGAAGTTGGTGAGCAGCCCGCCGAGCCAGCGATGGTTGACGAACGGCATGTCCGCGGCGGTCGCAGTGTCGCGGATCGCGTCGCGGGCCTGCTTCTTGGTGCCGACGAACAGCACCGTGCCGCCGCGGCGGGCGACGGTGTCGGCGAAGCCGCGCGCCTCCTGCAGCAGCTCGTCGGTCTTCAGCAGGTCGATGATGTAGATGCCGTCGCGCTCTCCGAAGATGAAGCGGCGCATCTTGGGGTTCCAGCGACGGGTCTGATGGCCGAAGTGCACTCCGGCCTCCAGCAGCTCCTTGATCCCGATCTCGGGCATGGTCCTGCTCCCTTGTGGCGTATGTGGGTTGAGATAACCCGCCGCTCCGAGGCATCGCGGACCTCGAGGGTGCCTCGAGGCAGGGCCGCGATCGGATTCGCGCGGGGTCGTGGACGAATGTGTCCCTCGAGTCTACGCCGCTGCGGGCGCGCCCTCCGCCCCCACTGACCGTCTCAGCTGTTCCGCACCGTCGCCGCCGCCTCCCCCCGCTCGCCCCCGCCCCCACCAACCCCCCCCCCAAAACAACTACTACACACATGGGGCGTGGTGTG
>CAXTTD010000510.1:1257-2604 GCA_964246945.1 uncultured Solirubrobacteraceae bacterium
CCCCCCCCCCCCACCCGCCCGGGGGGCGGCGGGGGCCCCCCCCCCCCCCCCCCCCCCCCCAGGTGCCGGTACTGCGCCCGCGGCAGGCGCCCGGAAGCCAGGGCGCTGCCCGAGGCGCCGATACGGAGCTTCTTGCCGCGCCCTCCATGCCGGTGTTCACGTCGATCGTCGCCTGCGCGGGCCACGCCGCGCCGGGCATCGCCGGTTGGATTGGTCCGACGGGCACCCCCTCGCGTCCCCGGCGCCCGTCGCTGACAAGACTCTGCTGTACGACGGTGAGCCGACGGAGTCAATCCCCGGTGGAACGAGAAGCGCGAGCTCGGCGACGAGTGACCGAGCGTCGCTGGACGCTGCGGTTCGTCGTTCGTCGTCGGTGGTGGTGGCGCTCGGACCGATGAACGCGTCCTCCGCTCGCCTGCGCATACGAGACCCAGGGCGCCGGCCGACCGTCACGCGCTGAGGCCACCCTCGGCTCGCCCCAGCGCCGCGGCGAGGTCCTCGGGCAACGCGGAGCGCACGTCGATCGCCTCGCCAGTCACCGGGTGGGTGAACGACAGTCGCGCGGCGTGCAGGAACTGGCGCTCCAGGCCGAACGCCCCCGCGGTCCCGTAGACGGGGTCGCCGGCCACCGGCAGACCGATCGCGGCGAGATGGACGCGGATCTGGTGGGTGCGTCCGGTGTCGAGGACGACCCGCAGCAGCGTCGCCGCGGCGAGCCGCCGCTCGAGCTCGAAGTGGGTGCGGGCTTCGCGTGGCTCGTCGGTGTCGATCGACATCCGCGTGCGCTCCCGGTGGTCGCGGCCGATCGGGGCGTCGATCGTGCCCGTGCGCGCCTGCGGGCTGCCGGTGACGAGCGCGAGGTACTCGCGGTGCAGCTCGCGCGCGGCGAGCTGCGCCTTGAGCGCACGGTGGACCGCCTCGGTGCGGGCGACGACGAGCAGTCCCGAGGTGTCGCGGTCCAGGCGGTGCACGATTCCCGCCCGGCCGGAGTCCTCGCCGCCCGCCGCCCGGCCAGCGAGCGCCTGGGCGAGGGTGCCGCTGCGGTGCCCGCGCGCCGGATGCACGACCACCCCCGCGGGCTTCTCGACCACGAGCAGAGACGGGTCCTCGTAGGCGATCGCGAATGAGGCAGGCGGGCCGTCGTCCTCAGGGACCCCGGCGCCCTCCACCGCCGCCAGGCTCACGAGCACCGTCTCCCCGGCGGCGAGCGTGTGGCGCTGCCGTCCCGCCCCATCGAAATTGTCCGGGGCAAGCCATTGCGCGAAAGCGGCGCGGCAGGTCGGCCAATCGCGGTCGAGCAAGGCAAACCAAGCCGTGTCGCGATTTTCACCGCGAACGATCATGTGC
>CAXTTD010000511.1:0-2601 GCA_964246945.1 uncultured Solirubrobacteraceae bacterium
GACCCCCACCGGACCGTTCCCATCACACAGTCCCGCGGCGCTGCGAGACCTCATTCCCGAGAACCGCCGACGCGTCTACGACGTCCGTGCGGTGATCGACGCGCTCGCCGACGACCACCTCGAGCTGCGTCGCGGGTTCGCGCCCGGGATGGTCACCGCCCTCGCGCACGCCGACGGCCGCCCGCTCGGCGTCATCGCCAACGACCCCGCCCATCTCGGCGGCGCCATCGACGCCGCCGGCGCCGACAAGGCGAGCCGCTTCATGCAGCTGTGCGACGGTTTCGCCCTGCCGCTGCTGATGCTCTGTGACACGCCCGGGTTCATGGTCGGCCCTGACGCCGAACGCACCGCCACCGTGCGTCACGTGAGCCGCATGTTCGTCACCGGGGCGAACCTGTCGGTCCCGGTGGGCACCGTGGTGCTGCGCAAGGGCTACGGGCTCGGCGCCCAGTCGATGGCGGGCGGGAGCTTTCGCGCGGGTCGGTTCTGCGTCGGCTGGCCGACCTCGGAGTTCGGTGGGATGGGCCTCGAGGGCGCGGTGCGACTCGGGATGCGCCGTGAGCTCGAGGCGATCGCCGACCCCACCGAGCGCGAGCGCGCCTACGCCGCCATGGTCGCCGACGCCTACGCCCGCGGGCGCGGGGCGAACCTCGCCGCCCACTTCGAGATCGATGACGTCATCGACCCCGCCGACACCCGGCGCTGGGTGGCGACGCTGCGGCACCCGGCCGCGCCCGGAGGGGGGGAGCGGACCGGCAAGACGCGCCCGAACCTCGACACCTGGTAGCGCGGGGCCCGGCGACCCCGGGGCCGGAACGCCCGGCGGCCCCCGGGGCCGGTGAGCGGCTCAGGACAGGAGTCGGTGCCCGAGCCGCCCCCGGGAACCCCGGGTGCGGGCCGCATGGCCCACCGGCGACGAGGCGCACGTCCCGTCGCCGCCGATCGACGACCACGAGCCCCGGGCGGGAGCGAGGGGCGGGGACACCTCGCTCCAGAGCGCCTGAGCAGGGTCGGCGATCGACATGGCCCGAGCGTAGGCTCGCGCCCGTCGGCTCAGCGTCAGCCGAAGTTCAGGATCTCCTCAAGGGGAACGAAGGGCCGCGGGGCGCGCCGCGGGCGGCGGCGGAGGGGCCACCCGTCCCGCCGGCAGCGACACCGTCACCCGCAGCCCGCCGCCCGACGGCGCGGTGAGCTCGACGCTCCCGCGATGGGCGATCGCGATCGAGCGCACGATCGACAGACCGAGGCCGAATCCGCTCACCGAGCGGTCCAGGCGGCGGAACGGCTCGGCGAGCGACTGCACCGCGGCCGCGTCGATCCGCGGCCCGCCGGTGGCCCCCTGGATGCGGACGCGGCCGTCGTGGGTGACCGTCGACACCGACAGCTCGCCGCCCGCGACGTTGTGGCGGATCCCGTTGTCGAGCAGGTTGGCGAGCAGCCGCTCGAGCAGCGCCGGATCGCCGTCGACCCATGCCTCCTCGAGCGCCGCGTCGATCTGGACCTCGGCGGCGGCCGCCTGGGCGCGCAGGTCGGTCACGCAATCAGCGATCAGCGCCGCGAGGTCGACCGGCGACTGGCGCCCGGAGCTCGCCTCGCTGCGCGCGAGCAGCAGCAGGCTCCCGATCAGCGCCTCACAGCGATCGACGGTCTCCCGGATCGTCTCCCCCATCGCCCGCAGCTCGGCGTCGGTGCTCGCCGGGTCCCCCAGCGCGACGTCGACCTCGGTGCGCATGATAGCCAGCGGCGTGCGCAGCTCGTGGGAGGCGTTGGCCACGAAGTGGCGCTGGCTGGCGAACGCGCCGTCGAGCCGCTCGAGCATCCCGTCGAACGTCGTGGCCAGCTCCTTGAGCTCGTCGTCGGGGCCCTTGAGGTCGATGCGCTCGCCGAGGTTCTCGCTCGACACCCGCCGGGCGGCGGCGGTGATCTCCCGCAGGGGGCCCAGCGCCCGCCCGGCGAGCCACCAGCCGATGAGCGCCGCGAACGCGGTGATGAGGATCAGCGAGATGACGTATTCGACAAGCAGCCGGGAGAGTGCCTGCTCGATGATGCTCTCCGAGAGGGCGTGCACGAGCCGGGCCTGGTGGGTCCCCGGGCGGAAGCCGAACTCATAGGACGGGTGCAGGCCGAGCCGCTCGAGCGCCTTGCGCGAGGGGCGGCGCGTGTACAGGGCGTGGCGCACCACGAAGTAGGTGATGGTGAGCAGCGCCGCGCTCGAGGCCAGGAACACCGACCCGTAGAGCGCGGTGAGCCGCAGACGGATGGTGCGTCGCGGGATCGGTCGGGGCGAGTCGGGGAGGGCCATCAGCCGATCCGGTAGCCGACTCCGATCACGGTCTGCACCACCGGCGGGTCGCCGAGCTTGCGCCGCAGGGTCATGATCGTCATCCGCACCACGTTGGTGAACGGGTCGGCCTGCTCGTCCCACACCCGCTCGAGCAGCTGCTCGGCGGAGACGGTCGCGCCCTCGGCCGCCATCAGCGCCTCGAGCACCGCGAACTCCTTGCGGGCGAGCACCACCTCCTGTTCGCCGCGGGTGAGCCGGCGGCGGGCGGAGTCAAGCTCGAGGTCGCCGTGGCGCAGCACCGGGGGGCGGCTGGGGGC
>CAXTTD010000512.1:0-2594 GCA_964246945.1 uncultured Solirubrobacteraceae bacterium
GTCCATGCCGCACGTATCCAGAGACTGGACCGGCCCGACGCGCTGGTCGATACGGGCGACGACGGCTAACGCCGTCCGCCCGGTTTCGGGGGGGGGGGGGGGGGGGGGCGGGGGGGGGGGGGGGGGCCCCCCCCCCCCCCCCCCCCTACCTCGCCGATACATTCAAAGGCTCGGAGCCGCTGTCCAAGCTTCATGTCCGCCCACCGTCTCCAGGCTCGCGCTTCTCGTGCTTCGTCCCGCCCCCACCAGTGCTTGCCTGCTCGTTCGGGTGCTTCCGCTGCGCTGGCCTGTTCTGGTGATGTGCGCCCGCATGGTCTTCGGGCGCACTGTCTCGATTGACGTCGCTGCTGCCGGGGCCGCCGGCGGATCTATCGGTGGCGGGTATCTTACTGCTGGTGGTCATCGCGCTCTCCTCTGCCGACTAACGGCCATGATCCGGACTGGTTCGTCAGTCCTCGGTCAGTCGAGCCCGCAGCCGCTGAGCGAAATTGCGTCCGGCGACCTGCGTCGCCTCGCGGCCCTCGCGCTGCGAGAGCTGTTCAATCAACCGGCTTGCGATCAGCCCGCGATGGCCGCGTTGCCAGTGGTCAGTCGCGTCCTCGGCCGCGATCCATTCGGGGAGTTTGAGGAGAAGCGCGGAGGCCAGGCTATCGAGCAAGGGTTCGTAGGTTGCACGCAAGGCGGCGAGCGTCTCCTCGGCGTCCTGACCGCCGTGGTAGGCCAACCCCGCCCCAACCAGAAGAGCCTCGAGCCGGCCATAGTCTGCGTGCGTCAGACGCTCGCCGCCTTCGTAGCGGGACGGCTCGACGCGCATGGAGCGTGCGATCTCGACCATCACCTGCCGCGCCATGGTGAAGGTCATGCGTGCCTGGAGCGGCTTGAGTTCGTGGATGCTCACCAGGATCAGCGCGCAGGTGTCCATGATCGCCGCCATCGCGGCCAGCCACGACTGGTTGTCGTGTTGCGAGCGGTAATAGACGAGCATCGGGTAGGAGAGGTGGCTTTCCAGCAACTCGGAGCTCCAGGTCTCCCACTCGCGCAATAGCTCATCGAGCTTGTACAAGCCGCCCTCGTCGGCGTGCCGGATGAGCATGGTGCAGGCGGTGGGCGGCGAGCCGGCCCTCGCATCGAGTTGGATGACGTGCGCCTCGCGGCGTGAGAACAGCTGGTAAAGCACAGGGAGGTAACCGATGACGACCGCGATGAAGCCGATGCCGGTGCCGGCCTCAATGACCGCAATGGCGCGGCTGCTGCCGGAGTAGGGCACAACGTCGCCGTAGCCCAGCGTGAAGAAGGTGACCCCGCTCATGTAGAGCTGGGTGGTGAAGGGCGAGTGATGGTGTTCGTCCTGCAGCGCCCATTCCAGCGCCCCGAAGCTGGTGATGAGGGAGGCCGCCCAGAGCGCGAACAGAAGGACCATCGAGAGCGCGCCAAAGACGCTCAGAAAACGCTCGCGTCGCATGCCGGATGGCAGGCGGAGTGCCACGGTTGACCAGACGGACCAGCTGGCGACGAAGAAGAAACGCGTGAGCCGATAGCGTCGGTGCACGCGCCTGGGCAGCAGCATGACCTCGAACGCGTCCTGCAGCACGAAGGCAAGCAGAACGCAGGCGAGGACAATCGCGACCAGTTCCATGTCATTGACAGCCCGTCATCAGAGGACGGAACCCTTGGGGCCGCCTCATGGTTCGATCTGCGCGATGGCGGGGAGACGACATGGACGCACAGGCGATGCCGAGGATCAACACCGATATCCCGGCACGGCTGGATCGGCTGCCCTGGAGCCGGTTCCACATGATGGTGATCCTCGCGCTCGGCGTGACCTGGATCCTGGACGGGCTCGAGGTCACGATCGTGGGCTCGATTGGACCGGCGCTGCAGTCGCGTTCCGCGTTGAACATGAGTGCGGGCGACGTGGGGCTTGCGGCGTCGGCCTACATCGGCGGCGCGGTCGTGGGTGCGCTGTTCTTCGGCTGGTTGACGGACCGGGTCGGCAGGCGGGCCATCTTTGCGGTCACTCTCGGCGTCTATGTGCTGGGGGTGCTCGGCTCGGCGTGTTCGGTGGGGGTGGTCACGTTCGCGTTGTCGCGCGTGGTGACGGGTCTCGGGATCGGCGGCGAGTATGCGGCGATCAACTCCGCGGTCGACGAGATGACGCCGGCGCGGATGCGCGGACGGGTCAACCTCGCGGTCAACGCGAGCTATTGGGCGGGGGCAGGCCTGGGCGCGGTCGCGTCATTCCTGGTCACCAATCATGAGCTCATTCCGCCTAACCTCGGCTGGCGCCTCGGCTTCGCGATCGGTGGGCTGCTCGGCCTGCCGGTGATCTGGCTGCGCCGTTTCGTGCCGGAGAGCCCTCGCTGGCTGGTCACGCACGGGCGCGCTCAGGAGGCGGAAAACGCGACCGCCTCGATCGAGCATGCCGTTCGCCGGCTCGGACACGACTTGAAAAAGCCCGAAGGCACACTCTCGATCCAGCCGCGACCGAGCTTTGGACTGGGCGTGGTGTTGCGGGCGATGTTCCTGACGCACCGCAAGCGCAGCCTGCTGGTGATGGTGCTGATGCTGAGCCAGGCGTTCCTGTTCAACGCGAT
>CAXTTD010000513.1:0-2580 GCA_964246945.1 uncultured Solirubrobacteraceae bacterium
TCGCGTTCGCCGAGGAGCTGCGCGAGGAGGGGATGGCGCTCGGCACCTCCGAGCTGCTCGACGGCTTCGCGGCGCTCACGCACGTCGGCTGGAACCGGCCTGAGGACTTCCGCGAGGCGCTCGCCGCAACCCTCGCCAAGTCGCCGGAGGACCGCCGGGTGTTCGAGCTCGTGTTCGACCGCTTCTTCTTCCGGGCCGCCGAGGCCCAGGCGGCGCGCCACGAGATCAGCGAGTCGCCGCCCGGCCAGGCCGGCGGCTCCGACGAGCTCGCGCTCGACCTCGAGGCACTGCGCCGCCAGATCGCCGCCGCGCTGCGCGAGGGCGACGAGGCGGCCCTGCGCGACCTCGCCCGGCTCGCCATCGCCGCGTTCGGACGGGGCGAGGGCTCGGGCGTGCTCGGGGTCGACGTGCAGCGCATCCGCCGCGCGCTCGGCCTGCGCACCGAACCCCAGCCCGACCTGCCGCCCGACGATCCGCGACGCGACGGCGTACCCCGCGAGCAGCTGCGGCGCTTCGAGCAGCAGCTGCGCCGCGAGCTCGAGCGCGGGCTGATCGAGCGCACCCGCTCGCTGCCGCCCAAGCGCCCGCTCACCGAGCTCGACCGGGCGCTGCCTACGGGACCCGCCCAGGATCTCGCTCAGGTCCACCGCGTGGTCGCCCAGCTCAAGCGCCGCCTCGCCACCCAGGGCCGGGAGCAGCGCGGCCGCAAGCGCCACGCCCACGTCGACGTGCGCCGCACGATGCGCGCCTCGCTCGGCTCCGGCGGGGTCCCGATCGAGCTGAAGTTCCGCCCCGAGCGGCCGCGGCGACCAGAGATCTTCGTGCTCTGCGACGTCTCCACCAGCGTCACCAGCGCCTCGACGTTCTTCCTGTCTGTGCTGCACGCGCTGCACGACTCGTTCCGCAAGCTGCGCTCGTTCGTGTTCATCGAGCGGATCAGCGAGGTGACCGAGGTGTTCGAGAAGGAGCGCGACTTCCGGGTGGCGAGCGAGAAGATCTCCAAGGACGCCGGCGTCGCCGACATCTCCGGCTATACCGACTACGGCCGCGTGTGGACCGAGTTCCTCGCCGAGATCGAGGACGAGCTGCACCCGCGGGCGACGGTGATCGTGCTCGGGGACGCCCGCACCAACGGCCGCCCCCCGCGCGACGACGTGTTCGCCGCGATCTGCGCGCGGGCCGGGCGGACGTTCTGGCTGAACCCCGAGCCGCGGCTGTACTGGAACTACGGCGACTCGGTGATCTCCGCCTACGCCGAGCACTGCACGGCGTTCGAGTGCTGGCGCACCGACCAGCTCGAGGACTTCGTCAAGGCGCTCACCCAGCCGATCGTCACCTAGGTGTGAGTGGTGCGCTGGCGGTCGAAGGGCGTTGCCAGAGGTCGCGCGGCGCTCTGCGCTCGCCGACTTCGATCTGCGGCGAGACGTCGACGGCACTCCTGCAACACGCCTGGTTCGTCCCGGACGGCACCCTCGCAGACGGTCGGTCCGGCACCGCGTAGGTGCGGGGGCGGCGCACGGGAACGAGGCCGGCGCTGACGGAGGACACCAGCGCCGTAATCGCGGCGCTCTCGGAATGGCACGAGCAGATGCGCCGGCGGCCACGGCCCTTGAGGCGGTGACCGCCCTGTCTGCGCACGTCGTCATCGAGACGTACTCCGTGCTCACCCGGCTTCCGTCGGGCCTGGCGGTCACGCCCACGCTGCCGCACGGGTGCTCACGCGCCGCTTCGGCGAGCCGCCGCTGCGCCGGGACGACGCCGCACGCGAACGACTGCTCGACACGCTGGCGGGCGCCGGCGTCTCGGGGGGAGCGAGCTACGACGGTCTCATCGCACTCGAGGCGCGCACACACAGCCTCTGCTCACCCTGAACAGTCGAGCCTCGGCCACCTACCGGCGGTTGGGTGTCGAGTTCACCGTGATCCCGGCATGATGATCTGCGTGACGGGACGATGAGGATCGCCGTCGCCGGAGGCACCGGCGTGGTCGGAGCGCACGTGGTGCGGGAGCTCCGGGATCGCGGTCACGAGCCGCTCGCCCTCGCCCGGTCTGAGGGCGTCGCCCTGCTCGCCGACGACGACGGTCTCGACGTGGCGCTCGCGGGAGCCCACGCGGTGATCGACGTGACGAACACGCGAGCCGTGCGGGCACGCGGCGCGGTGGCGTTCTTCGCCACCGTGACCGAGCGCCTGCTCGCCGCCGAGACCCGCGCCGGAATCGGGCATCACCTCGCGCTGTCGATCGTGGGCGTCGACAGGATCGACGCCGGCTACTACGCGGGCAAGCGCCGCCAGGAGGAGCTCGTCGAGGGCGGTGAGGTGCCGGCGACGATCCTCCGCGCGACCCAGTTCCACGAATTCCTCGCCGAGATCGTGCGCCGCACGATGCGGGGCCCGTTCGGGCGCGTGCCGCGGATGCGCGCGCAGCCGATCGCGGCGCGCGAGACCGCCGCAGCGCTCGTCGACGCCGCCCTCGCACCGCCGGCCGGGCGCCTGCCCGACCTCGCCGGCCCCCGGGTCGAGGAGCCCGTCGATCTCGCGCGGCTGATGCTCCGCGCTCGCGGGCGCCGCGCGCTCGGCG
>CAXTTD010000514.1:0-2565 GCA_964246945.1 uncultured Solirubrobacteraceae bacterium
GGTACGCGGTGAAGTCGAGTGGCTGGCCGTCACGGAGGGCCACGGAGACCACAGTAGTCCCGCCCCGCGCCCGGAACCCGTCACAATCCTCGGAGCATGACGACCGTCACCACCGTCATCGGGGACTCGATCCTCGACACCATCGGCAACACCCCGCTCGTCCGCCTGTCCCGCATCGGCGCCGGCCTGCGCCCCCAGCTGGTCGCCAAGCTCGAGGTGTTCAACCCCGGCGGCTCGATCAAGGATCGGGTCGCGGTCGCCCTCATCGAGGCAGCCGAGCACGACGGCAAGCTGCGACCGGGGGGCACGATCGTCGAGCCGACCTCCGGTAACACCGGCACCGGCCTCGCGATCGCCGCCCGGCTGAAGGGCTACCGGGTGATGGCGGTGATGCCCGACAAGGTCGCCTCCGAGAAGGGCGACCTGCTGCGCGCGCTCGGCGCCGAGGTGGTGCTGTGCCCGACCGACGTCCCGCCCGACTCCCCGCGCGCCTACTACAACGTCGCCGACCGGCTCACCGCCGAGATCCCCGGCGCCTTCCAGCCCAACCAGTACCACAACCCGGCCAATCCCCAGGCCCACTACGAGTCGACCGGCCCTGAGATCTGGGAGCAGACGGGCGGCGGGATCACCCACCTGGTGCTCGGCGTGGGCACCGGGGGCACGGTGAGCGGTACGGTGCGCTTCCTCAAGGAGCGCCGCCCCGACCTCGTCGTAGTCGGCGCCGACCCCGACGGCTCGATCTACTCCGGCGGGCAGGCCAACGTCCACCCCTACCTGGTGGAGGGCGTCGGCGAGGACTTCTGGCCGAGCGCCTTCGACCCCGCCTCGGTGAATCGCTGGATCACCGTGTCCGACCGCGATGCGTTCCTCACCACCCGGCGCCTGGCCCACACCGAGGGCATCCTCGCCGGTCCCTCAGGCGGCATGGCGCTGCACGCCGCGCTGCAGGTGGGCGCCGAGATCGGCGATCCGAAGGCGATGGTGGTGGTGATCCTGCCTGACGGTGGCCGGGCGTACCTGTCGAAGGTGTTCTCCGACGCGTGGATGCGCCAGTACGGGTTCATCGCCCGTGACGCCGACCTCACCGTCGGCGACGTGCTGCGTCGCAAGCGCGAGGCCGGCGAGCTGCCGGCCATGGTCACCGTCCAGCCGCACTATCGCGTGCGCGAGGCGATCTCGCTACTGCACGAGCACCGGGTCTCCCAGCTGCCGGTGGTCTCGAGTTCCGATTCGTCGCAGATCGTCGGCGCGATCGGCGAGCGCGGGCTGCTCAAGCGCGCGGTCTCCGACCCGTCGCTGCTCGACGCCGAGATCGATGCGGTGATGGAGCCGCCGTTCACGGCGGTCTCCAGTGAGGATCCGGTGCGGGAGGCGGTCGAGCTGCGCGCGGGCGAGCAGCAGGCGCTGCTGGTGATGGGCGGCGACCGTGCCGAGGGCCTCGTCACCCGCGCGGACCTGCTCGAGGCGCTCGCCTCGTGAGCGTGGCCGAGCCTGACGACCTCGCATTCTCCACGCGGGTCGTCCACGCGGGCCTCGAGCCCGACCCGACCTACCGGTCGGTCATCCCCGCGATCCACCAGACCTCGACCTACGCTCAGGGAGCACCCGGCGAGTTCGTCGGGGACTACGACTACGCCCGCTCGGCCAACCCGACCCGGGCCGCGCTCGAGCGGGCGCTCGGCGAGCTCGAGGGTGGGCGCGCGGTGTGCTTCGCCTCGGGGCTCGCCGCCGAGCACGCGCTGATGACGGTGGTGTGCGAGGCCGGAGCCCACGTGGTGATGCCCGGCGACCTGTACGGCGGCACCTTCCGTCTGGTGGACAAGGTGCTGTCGCGCTGGGGGTTAACCCACACGCTTGTCGACCAGGGGTCGCTCGACGCGGTGGCGGCGGCGGTGACGGGGGCGACGCGTCTCGTGTGGGTGGAGACGCCGACCAATCCGCTGCTCAACGTGGTCGACATCCCCGGCATCGTCGCCCGCGCGGGCGACGCCCTGGTTGCCGTCGACAACACGTTCGCCACCCCGGTCAACCAGCGCCCGCTCGAGCTCGGCGCCGACTTCGTCGTGCACTCGACGACCAAGTACCTCGGCGGCCACTCCGACGTGGTGGGCGGCGTCGTGGTCACGCGGTCAGAGGAGTGGTACGAGCGGCTGCGCTTCGTGCAGAACTCGATCGGCGCGGTGCCCGGGCCGTTTGACTGCTTCCTCGTGCACCGTGGCCTGCGCACGCTCGCGCTGCGGATGGCCGCTCACGCGGCGAGCGCCGGTGCGGTGGTCGAGATGCTGCGCGCCGTCGCGGGGGTGACCGACGTGCGCTGGCCCGGCTTCAGCGGGATGGTCTCCTTCCGCCACCCCGAGGCCTCTGCGATCGTCGCCCGCACCCGGCTGTTCACGCTCGCCGAGTCCCTCGGTGGCGTCGAGTCGCTGATCGAGGTGCCCCAGGCGATGACCCACCAGTCGGTCGAGGGCTCGGCGGCGGCGGTGCCGGCCGACCTGGTCCGCCTGTCGTGCGGCATCGAGGACCCCGCCGACCTCGCCGCCGACCTGCGCGCCGCGATCGGCT
>CAXTTD010000515.1:0-2558 GCA_964246945.1 uncultured Solirubrobacteraceae bacterium
CACCCGCTCGCCGCCCGCCTGCACCTCGATCCGGCCGCCCAGGCCGCGATCCGGCTGATGGTCGCCGTCGGTGTGGCCGCCACCGCCGCCTCGATCATCTCCGCGCAGCGGTTCTACTGGGGGGTGATCGCGGTGTTCATCTGCTTCATGGGCACCAACACCGCCGGCGAGCAGGTGACCAAGGCGTTCAATCGGGTGCTCGGCACGACGGCGGGCATCCTCATCGGGTCGCTGCTCGCCACGGCGATCGGCGTGAGCACCTGGTCGTTGGCGGTGATCCTCGCCGCGCTCACGCTAGGCGTGTACTTCCAGCGTGTGAGCTACGCCCTGATGACCACGGGATCACGATCATGGTCGCGATGCTCTACGTCCAGCTCGGCGAGTACTCGACCTCGCTGCTGCTGACGCGCCTCGAGCTCACGGCACTCGGCGCGGCGGTGGCGATGCTCGCCGCGGTGCTCATGTTCCCCGTCGACACGCGTCGCGTCACCCACGAGGCGACGGCCAACTACCTCGCGGCGCTGCGGTCGCTCCTCGCGCGGATCCCCGGGGCGCTGCACGTGGCGCCCGCCGAACGACGGCTGAGCGCCGAGTCGCGCGCCCTCGACGACGCGCTGGGCCAGCTGCTCACCAGCGCCCGGCCACTCGCCCGACCGCCGTTTCGCCGCGGCGAGCTCCAGCACCACCTGCTGATGCTGAGCGCCACCGCACACTTCGCCCGCAACCTGGCGGCGAGCGCCGACCGGCTCACCGGGGTCGACGGCACGTACGGCGAGCGGGTGGCCGCCGCGGCGAGCGTGGCGGCCGACCACGTCGGCTCACTCATCGAGGGCGTCCGCGCGCAGCGGGCGGCCACGGTCACCGACCTGCCGATCGCCGAGCTCGAGGACACCGGCCGCCGACTCGCCGACGCGGGCGTGCCCCGCGATGACCCGCGGCGGCGATTGCTGCGCTCGCTGGTGCGCCTCGACGGCGTGCTCGGTGAGCTCTCTGACACCCTCGCCGGCGTCGACGCGGCCAGCGGCCCGCAGGTTGGCGCGGTCGCCGAGGCGGTTGCCTGACTACCTACCCAGCCGGTCGTCGACGGTCCGCACGACGCGATCGTGGGCAGCCCGAAGCGGTCCTGGAGCGCGGGGAGCGCACCGCGCGGCGCGTAACGCGCGGGCAGGCCGACGGGGACGATCGCCCGGAGCGTCCCCGCGCGCGAGTCCGCCGGTCGTCCTCCCCTGGCCGGCACCCGCGACGCACGTCCCCGCCTCACCCTTGTGGCGTGACTGGCAACGTTCACCGAGACGCGCTCAGGCCTCGGTTTCCGGGGGGATGATCGCGAACGCGCGGGCCGGAAACCCCGATCCGCGGTGGGGCTTGGGCCAGGTGGCGACGATCAGCGCACCGGTCGGAGGTACGCGCTCGAGGTTGGCGAGCAGCTCGATCTGCCAGCGGTCGGCACCGAGGATGTAGGTCTCGGCCGGCGCGTCACCCCGGCTCACCGTGGCTCCAGGATCGGTGTCGGTCATGTCGTGGCCGATCGCGGTGATCCCCCGTTCCGCGACGAGCAGCTCCAGCGCGTCGACCCCCCAGCCGGGAAAGTGGGCCACGCCGTCCGCGTCGCGGTTCTGCATCGCCGCGTCGTCGGGCCAGCGCGTGGCCCAGCCGGTGTGCAGCGCGACGAACGCGCCGGCGGGGACCCGGCCGTGGCGGGTCTCCCACACCTCTATCGCACTCTGCGTGCACGCGTAGTCCGGATCGTCGGCGCACGCCTCCCGCACGTCGATGACCGCGAGCGGCAGGATCATCTCCCGTACGCCGACCTCGTCCTGGGTGCGGCCACCGCGCGTGAAGTGAGCGGGCGGATCCATATGCGTGCCCCACTGACCGATGTGCCGGTACTCGTGCGCGAGGAACCCCGCGCCGCGCTCCCCGACCCCCTCGTCGTAGTGGAAGAGCACCGTGCGGGCCTCATCGGGGAACTCGACGTAGTGCGGGATGCCGGGCGCGAACGCATGAGTGAGGTCGACCCACTCGCAGGCGCGCAACCGGTCGAGGATGTCAGTCAGCATCGGATTGGACGCCGAGCGGCTCGCGGTGGCTATCGATCGCGGGGCTAGTGTCCCGATTGGGGAATTCGTGGTGCTCTCGCGAGTGACTGGGCGTGGCTTTTGAGGGGTGGCGATGACCCGAGTCGTATCGGGTAGCCGGCGGGGTCATCGCCGCGACTCAGGCGCGTCCAGACGCCGCGAGAGTGCCACCGAATTTGTCAATCAGGGACACTAAGTGGTCACGGCACTGGCGGATGCGATCGTCGTATCCGCCGCCGCCGGATTGGCGCTCGTCGCGGTTGGATCCGCGCCCGTCGCGGTCGGACCCACGCCCGTTCCGCTCAAACCCACGCCCGTCGCGGTCGGAGCCGCGCCCGTTCCGGTCAGACCCGCACCCGTCGTCGGGGGATCCGCGCCCGTTCCGGTTGGATCGGCGCCCGTCACGGTCGGATCCACAGCCGTCCCGGTCGGATCCACAGCCGTCCCGGTCGGATCCACAGCCGTCCCGGTCGGATCCAC
>CAXTTD010000516.1:0-2558 GCA_964246945.1 uncultured Solirubrobacteraceae bacterium
GGATGATCGCGTCGGTGAGGGGGATGTGAGTGAGCGCCTCATGGCTCAGCTCGCGGATGAGCGTCAGGTCGTCGCGTTCACGCTCGAGCTGCTCGAGGTCGGCGTGGGGCAGGGGGTCGATTGCGAGCACCCGGCCACCCACGGTGTCTGACCACAGCATGAGCAGCCGGGTGAGCTCGCCCATGAAGGCGCCGACCTCGGCGACCGACCTGGCCTCCCCCGCGTCCAGGCAGCCGCGCCGGGTCTCGGCGTTATGCAGCAGCGACGCGCACCATCCGCCGGGGTCGCGCTCGTGGGGGTCGAGGTTGAAGGGGAAGCTCATCGGGCGCGGAAGTGTCGCAGAGCTCAGCGAAGGGTGCAGGCGCGCATGGGCGCGTCGGAGGAGAGCGTGAGCTGCCACGGTTGCGGGGCGAGGTCATGGCGTACGAGGACGATCGCCGAGCGTCCGGGGGCGATCGTGCCGAGCGAATCAGCCGTTGGGCCGAAACGCCGGGCGCCGACGGTGATCGGTGTGCTGCCGGCCGTCACTCGGATCGCGCCGGGGCCGACCGACAAGGGGAGACGGCCCGTCGCGCCCGGGGCGCCCGCCGCCGCGGGCGTGAACGCCAGGCATGCTCCAGACCGCGCGCCGGTGCCGTCGGCGCTCGCCGTTACCCCGGGTGCGGTTCCGCCATCGGGCACCGGTGAGCGACCGGGGCTGAGCACGATCGTCTGCTCGCCGATGAGCTCCCGGTCGGCGGTGCTCTGCGCCGCCGCCGGGGCGTGCATGAGCTCGGAGAGTGAGTCGGCGGGGGTCCCGAGCGCGCGCTGCGCTGCGCGGTAGCCGCCGGCGGTGATCGAGACGAACGGGTAGTCGGGCAGCTGGGTGAGTACGTAACTGGCGGGGACGTGGCCCCGTTCGAGGTCGAGGGTGGCCACGTCGGCGTTCGTGCTCGCCCCCACCTGGCGCAGGTACATGCCCGCCGAGCGCAGCACGCCGAGGTTGGAGACCACAGCGAGCAGCGCGAGCCCGGCGAGTGCCGCCTGGACGGTGCGCGAGGGTTGCCGGCCGCGGGCGAGCTCGACCGCGTAGAGGGCGATGAGTACGCAGTCGGGATAGATGTAGCGGCTCACGAGCGGGGTCTCGAACGCCCGCCCGAGCGTCGTCAGCGTCGAGAAGAGGACGAGCACGACGAGCAGCGCAGCCGCCCGCACCGTGAAGCGGTGGCCGAGGGCGGCCCGCACCGAGAGGATCGCCAGGACGGCGATGAGTGGTGCACCGAAGGTGAGCGCCGTGCCGACTGGGTTGATCGGCGTCGCGCTCGTGAGACCGGTGATGCCCGCTGCGCCCCCCGCGAAGGTCTGCACGAGATTGGTCGGGACGAGTGTGATCTCCGACCAGATGATGCCGGTGGGGTGGTAGTGCAGCGCCCAGATCGCGTAGAGGATGAGCGGCGCGAGTCCGATCCAGGCGTCGCGCCAGCGCCGCCGCGTGAAGGCGACGTCGGCGAGCACGCCGATCGCGAACGCGACCCCGAAGCTCGTCGAGCAGATCGAGCCGAAGGTGAGAATGCACGCGGCGAGGTCGCCGGCCCGGGTCCGGCGGTCAAGCAGGATGAGTGCGGCGACCCCGAGACCGAGCGCGAGCTCCCAGCCGATCTGAAACGCCCACATCGTGTCCTGCCAACCGGGGCCGACGAACAGGACGAGCACCGCGACGAGCATTGCCGGGACGCGCGGTACGCGCCGGCGTGCGTAGTCGAAGGCGAGCAGCGCGACGATGAGGCTGAAGACGATGACGAGAATCCGGTACGGGGCGTAGCTGTCGATTCCGAAGGCGGCGAACATGATCCGGTAGATGACGACCGGCAGCACCGACAGGTGCCCGTCATACGGGGAGAGGAACGTGCCGACGGTGTTCGCCCGCCGGGTCGTGATCCACGCCCAATCGTCGCCCCAGAACGAGGTGCCGCGGGTGAGGTGGTAGAGCAGCCCGGCGGAGGCGACCACGGCGAGCGCGAGCGTCGCGGCGGCGAGCCGGTCGAGGTCGAGCCCGGCGAGTCCGCTCTCCAGGCGGCGCGCCAGCGTCTTGGCCTGCGGGGGTGGCACCCGCCGTGCCGCGATGTCGGGGTGCCCGGCCCCGGCACCTTGCTCAGACATGGCGCACAGGCTACCGTTCCGCCCGCCTTCGCACGTATGCCGCGCCCGGAACTCCACGTCTCGCTCGATTCGCCGCTGCCCCGGGAACTGCGCGTCGGGCGCGGTACCGCCCTGTTCCTGATCGGCACCTGCTACTGCCCCACCGCCGCGCTCACGGCGGTGAGGCTGAGGGCAGGGGGCACCGTAGGACCGGCGATCGCGTTCGGGATGCCGCGCCTGGACTTCTTCGCCGAGCTGCACCCGGGCCTGGACCCGTTCGCCACCAACGGGATCGAGCGCGACCCGGGCTCGGACGTCGATCCCGAGCTGCGCGCCTACCGCAGCGGGTTCTGGGGCGTGCTGGCGATCCCGGCCGACCCTGGGGAGGAGCTGCGAATCGCCGTCCAGGCGACCCTCGCCGACGGCAGCGAGGTCGAGAC
>CAXTTD010000517.1:0-1746 GCA_964246945.1 uncultured Solirubrobacteraceae bacterium
GTCCCGGCGCCCGAGGCGCCGCCCCCGCGCGAGCGGCTGCGCAATGCCTTCTCCTCGGACATCCCCGAGAACATGTTGGAGCCCGTCCACGAGCCGGTCGCCGACGTGTACGCCCGCAGTGAGCGCGAGCTCGCCGCCGAGGTCGGACTGTCACCCGCCAGTGCCCACGGGCCCGTGCTGCGGGTCGTCGGCGTCGGCGGGGCCGGGGTCAACGCGGTCAACCGGATGGTGGAGGCCGACATCGAGGGCGTCGAGTTCCTCGCCATCAACACCGACCTGCAGTCGCTGCAGATCTCCGCCGCGCACGAGACGCTCCATATCGGCGACGCGGTCACCCGCGGCCTCGGCTCGGGATCGGATCCCGACAAGGGCCGGGCGGCCGCCCGCGAGGAGTACGACCGCATCAAGGCGATGCTCCGCGGCTCGGACATGGTGTTCATCGCCGCCGGCGCGGGCGGGGGAACCGGGACCGGCGCCGCCCCCGTGGTCGCCCAGATCGCGCGGGAGCTCGGCGCGCTCACCGTCGGCATCGTCACCCGGCCCTTCCAGTTCGAGGGCTCGCGCCGCCGCGACCAGGCAGAGGTCGGCATCGCCGCGCTCGGCGCCGAGGTCGACACCCTGATCGTGGTGCCCAACAACCGGCTGCTGGCCGTGCTCGACAAGGGCGTGTCGATGGTCGAGGCGTTCCGCGTCGCCGACGACGTGCTGCGCCAGGGCGTGCAGGGGATCTCCGATCTCGTCACCCTCCCCGGTCTGATCAACCTCGACTTCGCCGATGTGCGGACGATCATGTCCGAGGCGGGCAACGCGCTGCTCGGGATCGGCATGGGCACCGGTGATCGCCGTGCGATCGACGCCGCCGAGCAGGCGGTCGCCTCGCCGCTGCTCGAGACGAGCATGGAGGGCGCCCGCTCGATCCTGCTCTCGATCACCGGCGGCAACGACATCTCGCTGTGGGAGGTCAACGAGGCCGCCAAGGCGGTCGCCGAGGCCGCCCATCCGGACGCGAACATCATCTTCGGCGCGATGGTCGACGAGAAGCTCGAGGACCAGGTGTGGGTGACGGTGGTCGCAACCGGTTTCGGCGACTCGCCCTACCGCCGGCGGGCCGAGGATCCCTACGCCGCACCCCGGGCGCAGGCGGTGCCCGCGTCGCCGGGCCGCGCCCCCACGCTGCGTGAGCCCGCCGGAGGTGCGGATGGGGTCCGGGTCTCCCGCGTGCGACGTCCCGCCCCGGACTTCGAGATCCCGGAATTCATCCCCCGGCGCTGACGTGACCGGTGCGCGTGCGGTGGTGGCCGCCGGCCATCCCGCGAGCGCACGCGCCGGCGCCGAGGTGCTGAGGGCCGGAGGCAACGCGGTCGACGCCGCGCTGGGGGCGATGCTCGCCGCCCTCACCTGCGAGCCGCTGCTCACCGGCCTCGGCGCCGGCGGCTACATGCTGGTCGCGGGGGTGCGCGGGGCCGATTCAGGGCCGGTCCTGCTCGACTTCTTCGTCGAGGCCCCCGGGCGGCCGGATCTGGGCGCACCCGCGAGTCTGCCACGGGCCGCGCTGGAGCCGGTTGAGATCTCCTTCGGGGGTGACGCCGTCCAGGTGTTCCACGTGGGCGTCGCCTCGGTGGGGACCTACGGGTTCCCCGCCGGGGTGTGCGCGGCCGCGCGGAGGTTCGGAACCGTCCCGATCGCCGAGCTGGCCGCGCCCCCCCCCGCGCGCGCCCCGGCCGGCGGCCCGCGCCGCCCCGCGCC
>CAXTTD010000517.1:1756-2552 GCA_964246945.1 uncultured Solirubrobacteraceae bacterium
GGGGGGCCGCGGGGGGGGCCCCCTCGGGGCCCCCGGGGGGGGGGGCCGGGGCCGGGGGCCGGTGCCCCCCCCCCCCGAGCGCGCCGCCGCCGCCGCCCGCCGCCGCGCTCGCCCGGGACGGCGTCCCGCTCAGCCCCGAGCAGGCCGCGATCGTGGAGATCCTCGCACCGATCGTGCGCTCCACCCCTGAGGCGGCGGCACTGTTCGCGCCCGGCGGCGGGCTGCTGGGAGCGGGTGACCGGTTCCGTGACCCCGAGCTCGGGACTGCGCTCGAGCGCCTCGGTGCGGAGGGTGCGGCGCCCTTCTACACCGGTGCGGTGGGCCGGCGCATCGCGGCGTGGCTGCGCGAGCGCGGGGGACTCGTGAGCGAGGCGGACCTCGCCGCCTACGCGGTCATCGAGCGCACCCCGCTGCGGGTGCTCTACCGGGGTCGTGAGGTGCTCACCAACCCGCCGCCCTCCCCGGGCGGCCTGCTGCTCGCGCGGGCGTTGCGCGCGCTCGACGCGAGCCCGTCACCGCCTCCGCTGGCGGCGATCGCGCAGGCGATGCGACTCGCCCAGGACGCGCGCACGTCCGAGTTCCTCGTTGGGCTCGAAGACGCGGAGTTTCCGGCGCGGTTCCTCGCCGAGGGCGGCGTGGCCGGTGGCTCCGGGGACTCGGGGGACTTCGGGCGCTCCGCGGGCTCCGGGGGCTCCGCGGGAGGGGCCGGCTCGCGCCTGGGCTCAACCACGCACGTCGCCGCGCGAGCCCCCCCCGGCGGCCCGGGGGCGGTCACCAGCGACAACCGGGGGGCGGG
>CAXTTD010000518.1:0-2512 GCA_964246945.1 uncultured Solirubrobacteraceae bacterium
TACGTGATGACCAGCGAGTTCGGCGCCGCCAGCCAGCTCGAGAAGATCGACATGCTCGATCTCGCCGAGATCATCGTCATCAATAAGTTCGACGCGCGCGGCGCCCAGGACGCGCTGCGCGACGTGCGCAAGCAGTGGACGCGCAACCACGTCGCCTTCGACCGTCCCGCCGAGGCGATCCCGGTGTACCCGACGATCGCCAGCCAGTTCGCCGACCCGGGCGTCACCTGGCTGTTCATGAAGCTGTGCGCGACGATCGGGACGATGGAGGGGTTCGACGCAGAGCGCTTCGACGCGCACCTCGATGCCGAGGCCACCGAGCCGCTCGGGAACGTGCTCATCCCCGGCCCGCGCGTGCGCTACCTCGCGGAGATCGCCGAGTCGGGCCGCGCGATCAACGAGGAGATCGAGCGCCAGGCTGCCCACGCGGCGACGCTCGAGCACCTGCACGCGGCGCTCGCGTCGATGGAGGATCCGCAGCTGCCCGAGCCGCTGGACGCCTACCCCGAGTCGGCGCTCGAGTCCGCGGACCCGCTCGCCCCGCTGCGCGCCCACCACAACGAGGCGCTCGAGGCGCTCAGCTCCGAGTCGCGGCAACTGCTGCGCGGCTTCGACGCCCAGGTGGCCGGTGTGAGCGACGAGACGTTCTCCTACACCGTGCGCGATCGCGAGATCACCGGCGAGAACCACCGCACGTCGCTGAGCGGCCTGCCGATCCCCAAGATCGCCGCGCCGCGCCTGTCCGGTTGGGGGGACCGGCTGCGCTTCGCGAGCCGCGAGAACCTGCCCGGCCACTATCCCTACACCGCGGGCGTGTTTCCCTACCGCCGCGCCGGGGAGGACCCGACCCGGATGTTCGCCGGGGAGGGAACCCCGGAGCGCACCAACCGCCGGTTCCACTACCTCTCCGAGGGTCAGCCGGCAGCGCGGCTGTCGACCGCGTTCGACTCGGTGACCCTGTACGGCGAGGACCCCGCCGAGCGGCCGGACATCTACGGCAAGGTCGGCAACTCGGGCGTGTCGATCGCCACCCTCGACGACGCCAAGAAGCTGTACTCGGGGTTTGACCTGTGCGCCCCCACGACCTCGGTGTCGATGACGATCAACGGCCCCGCGCCGATGGTGCTCGCGTTCTTCATGAACGCCGCGATCGATCAGCAGGTCGAGCGCCACCTGCGCGAGACCGGGGGGTGGGAGGACGCCCAGCGCACGCTGGACGCCTACTTCGAGGACCACGGCGGGCGGCCGCAGTACGCCGGTGAGCTGCCGAAGACCAACCAGGGTCTCGGCCTGGGGCTGCTGGGCGCCACCGGCGACATGGTGGTCGAGCCCGAGGTCTACGAGCGGATCAAGGCCCACACCCTGAGCACCGTCCGCGGCACCGTGCAGGCCGACATCCTCAAGGAGGACCAGGCCCAGAACACCTGCATCTTCTCGACCGAGTTCGCGCTGAAGATGATGGGCGACGTCCAGGAGTACTTCGTCGAGCACGCCGTGCGCAACTTCTACAGCGTCTCGATCAGCGGGTACCACATCGCCGAGGCGGGGGCCAACCCGATCTCCCAGCTCGCGTTCACGCTCGCCAACGGGTTCACCATCGTCGAGTACTACCTCGCCCGCGGGATGAAGATCGACGAGTTCGCGCCCAACCTGTCGTTCTTCTTCTCCAACGGGATGGACGCCGAATACGCGGTGATCGGCCGCGTCGCGCGGCGGATCTGGGCGCGGGCGTTGCGCGAGCGCTACGGGGCGAGCCCGCGCAGCCAGATGCTCAAGTACCACATCCAGACCTCGGGGCGCTCGCTGCACGCCCAGGAGATCTCCTTCAACGACATCCGCACCACCCTGCAGGCGCTGTACGCGATCTTCGACAACACCAACTCGCTGCACACCAACGCCTACGACGAGGCGATCACCACCCCGACCGAGGAATCGGTGCGGCGCGCGGTGGCGATCCAGCTCATCATCAACCGCGAGCTCGGCCTCAACATGTGCGAGAACCCGTGGCAGGGGTCGTTCGCGGTCGAGGAGCTCACCGACCTCGTGGAGACGGCGGTGTACGCCGAGTTCGACCGGATTTCCGAGCGCGGCGGCGTGCTGGGGGCGATGGACACCATGTACCAGCGCTCAAAGATCCAGGAGGAGTCGCTCTACTACGAGCGGCTCAAGCACGACGGGACGCTGCCGCTGATCGGGGTCAACACCTACCTGCCCCGGGAGGGCGCCGGAGAGGTCGACGTCGAACCGGTGCTCATGCGCTCCACCGAAGCCGAGAAGCAGTCCCAGATCGACAACGTGCGGGCCTTCAACTCCCGGGCCGCCGAGCCGGCCCCGCAGGTGCTCGGCGAGCTTCAGCGGGTCGCCCGCGAGCGCGGCAACGTGTTCGCGGCCCTCATGGAGGCGGTGAAGGTCGCCTCCCTGGGGGAGATCTCCGGCGCGCTGTACGCGGTCGGCGGCGAGTACCGTCGCAACATGTGACCGTGCGCGACGCTGCTGGAACTGACCACGGGCG
>CAXTTD010000519.1:0-2510 GCA_964246945.1 uncultured Solirubrobacteraceae bacterium
GGCGGTGGGCCGGGACGCGAGGACGGCGGGACGCAGCGGCTCGCGGACTGCGGGCGGAGCGGTGTCGGCGACGGGCTCCGGTGACGCGCTCGCCGCAACCTCGGGCTCGTGTGCGACGGGCTGGTTCGGCGCAGCGGCCACGGCCGTCGTCTCCGCGAGAGGGTCGGCCGGCTCGGCAGCCGGCTCGGCCGGGTGCTGTTGATGTTGCTCGGTCTCGCCGTGAACGGCCTCTGACATCTGATGAGTCCAGTCGTGCATGGGCGAGGTCTCGCCGCTGATCGCCTGCCGGAAGTCGCGGAGGCCCGAACCGAGCGTCTTGCCGACCTCCGGAAGCCGCTTGGGCCCGAGCACGAGGAGGGCCACCACGAGGATGAACAGGAGGTGGGTGGGTTCCAGAATGTCGCCGAACATGTACCTCCCAGCGTACTGGGTCGGGCGCCCGGGCTCGGCGGTCGCTGGTCGGCTCGGTGGGAGTCCATCGGTCTCTGAGGACCAGAGTCCGCAGGCGCGACGAATTCACCCCCCGGGCCGCGAAGATCTCAGGAGCACTTCGGGTCACAGTCCGTCGCCGAGCCGATGCCCGTCGGTCCGGCCGACCCCGACCCCGAGGCGGCGTCGTGCGAGCGCCCGGCGGCTCCGTCGCTCGCGGTCGTGGCGAGCGGAGGGGTCGATTCGGCGGACGTCGACGGCGCGGAGGACGTCACGGACGCGGTGGAGGTGGCCGGTGGGGCGGCGCTCACCGCGGTCGTGATGACCGTGAGGTGTGGGGACCGGGTGCCGGTCCGAGGGTGGTGAGGGTGTGCCGGGTGGTGGGAGTGCCCGCGACGGCGGTCGGCGCGCCGGTGGACGTTCCGGTTCGGGGTCGCGCTCGCCCGCTGGGCCGGGGTGGTGTGCCCGGAGTCAGTGGGGAGCCGGATTGACCTCGACTGCGCCGCGGAGGTCGAGTGCGCGATACCCGGACCCCGGAGGGCTCGGGGCGCGTCCGACGCGGGGCGGTGCTGGACTGCGGCCTCCGGGGTCGCGGCCGGCCGGCTCTGGCCTTCAGTGAGCCCGACCGCCGCCGCGGCGATCACCGCCGCCCCGAGCCCCGCGCCGGCAAGCCGGAACGCCCGCCGCGAAGGGGGCCACAACGCCGGCCGCGAAGGGAGCCGCGCACGCGCCGCGGGGAGGCGGGGCACCGAGCCCCGACCGATCCGCCGGCGCGATCTGCGTTCCGGCTCGCCGGTCGGCTCCGGTCCGCCGGTCGGCTCCGGCTCGCGGGTCGGCTCCGGTCCGCCGGTCGGCTCCGGCTCGCGGGTCGGCTCCGACCTGCCGGCAGGCGCCGCTCCGTCCGGTGCGCGGATCGCGTGATGAACCGCCGAGGCCCCCGCCGTCCAGAAGTCGCCGGCAGCCGGGGCACGGTCGCCGGACCCATCCGCGGGAGCGAACGGATCGGGCGTCTCCCGCGTGCGCGGACCGATCGGCACGAACTCCTCGGGCGGGCCGACCCATTCCCGCGGCAGGCGGACGACGTTCCTGTGCCCCGCCTCGGCGTCTCCCGTGCCGTCCATGCGTCTCTATTCCCCATTTACCGGACTTTGCAGAGGTTTCCCGCTCACGACGAAACTGGTTCCGTCGCCCTCGGTGAGTAGTATAACTCTCCGTTAGCTCCAGTTTGTCTCAATTTGACAAAGGACGCCGTGTCCGGGTACGAAACCGACGAGACGTATCTCACGGTCGCCGAGGTGGCGGCCACCCTCAAGCTCAACCAGCAGACCGTGCGCAACTGGATCGACGCCGGGACGCTGCCGGCGCTGCGCGTCGGACGGCGAGTCCGGATCAAGCGCTCGGACTTCGAGCAGATCCTCAAGGACAGTTACAGCGGAGCCCCGGCAGCCGGCGCGAGCGCCGCTGGGCAGACCGCCGACGGCTTCTGGGGTGGGGAGCCGGTGGGTCGCGCGGAGCCCGGCGGCGCGGAAGCGTGAGCTTCAACGACGACCTCGACCGCGAGCGGGCGGCCACCATGCGCCGCGTGCGCCAGGCGAGCGACGCCTGGGCGGGTGCGATGCGCGCTCACGTGATGGCCCCGCCCGATGCCGGCTTCGCCCAGCGGCTCGCCGGGCTCGCGGACGCCGCGACGAGCGAGCACGTCGCCTGGGAGCACGCGCACGCCGCGGGTCTGCTGTGGCGACCGGTGCCCGGTGCCGAGACCGCAGCGCCACCCTACGAGCTGCGGCCAGGGACCGGGCGCCGCGGCCCCGCCGCCCTGTGGGAGCGCTTCGACGCGGCCGTCGCGAGCCTCAACCGCGCGATCACCGGATCGAGTGCCGCGGCGGTGTCGGATGCGTTCGGTGACTTTGCCGAGATTGCCCGGGAACTCGCCGAGGCGATCGCGGGCGAGGACGCCAATTGGGGGCGGATCGTCATGGCGGTTGGCAAGGCCGGCGAGCCAGCGGACCGGGATCTGCTGTCCGTGGCGGTGGGAGGCACCTGGATGGCGCGGCACGGGGCGGTGGTGGCCGGCTATGACG
>CAXTTD010000520.1:0-2495 GCA_964246945.1 uncultured Solirubrobacteraceae bacterium
AGCGCGGCGATCACCCCGCAGGTGACGGTGGCGGACAGGATCACCCGCGAGGTCCGAATGCCGGTGAGGCCCGCCGCCTCGATGTTCCCCCCGGTGGCGTACACCCTGCGACCGGCTGGAGTTCGCTCGAGCACGTACCAGACGATCAGCGCGACCGCGAGCATGATGTAGACGGGGTAGGTGAGACCCAGGAACTGGTCGTTTGCGATGTTCTGAAACGACGGGGGCAGGTTGAGGATCTGCTGCTCACCGGAGATCCACTCGATTGCCGCCAGCAGGACCGAGCTCATCCCCAGCGTGGCGATGAACGAGTTGATGCGCACCCGAACGACGAGGAACCAGATGAGCACTCCCATGATCACTCCGGAGGCCAGCGTGAGCGCGAGCGCCACCGGGATCGATGCGTGGCGGTCGACCAGGAGCCAGGCCACGAGGATCGCGCCGACCCCCACTTCGCTGCCGATCGCGAGATCGATGACGCCGGCGGCGATCGGCACCACGAGCCCGATCGCGGCCAGGCACGTGATCGACTGATCTGAGATGAGCGTGCGCCACGTGCGAGGTCAGGAACGTGCTCGGCACCCAGAGCGAGAAGATGACGAACAGGGCGATGAAGATGTAGACCGCGCTGATCTTCTGAAACGAGACGGCCTGCCGCACGCGCGTCGTCCATGGGGACGGGAGCCATTCGTCCGGCTCGGGCGGGCTTGCCGCACCCACGGGGGCGGTCGGGCCGGAGGCCCCGGCGGCGCCCGTCGCCACTTGATATTCGGTCGGTTCAGCCAATTTCGAGCTCCTCGCTGCGATCCGGGGTTGCGCCGACGTCCTGCCGGCTCGCTTGCTGCGCGAGTTCAGCCCGGACGAGCCCGACCTCGCTCAGAGATTCACGGGGCACCTCCGACACGACCCGGCCGCCCTCGAGGACGAGCACGCGATCGCACAGCAGCACGAGCTCCTCGGTATCCGACGAGCAGATCAACACGCCGGTGCCGGCTCTGGCCGCAGCGACGATCAGCTCGTAGATCGTGGCCTTCGCGCCCACGTCGACGCCCTGCGTGGGCTCGTCGAGCAGTAACACGCGCGGCTCGGTGCGCAGCCACTTCGCCAGCACCACCTTCTGCTGATTGCCTCCGCTCAGCAGCTTCAGTGGGCGCTCGGGGTCGGGGGGGCGCAATGCGAGGCGGCGCGTCCAGCGACGGGCCTCTGCGCGCTCGGCACGGCCATCGAGGCGACCGAGGCTGCGCCGGAGTGGCCGCATGCGCACGAGGGTCAGGTTCTCACGGACGGTCATGTCCATCACCGCCCCGGAGCGATGGCGATCGGGTGGCACGAACGCCACGCCGGCGTCGATCGCCGCGGCCATGTCACCGGGTGGGAGCTCACGCGAGGCGACGACGATGCGTCCACCCGATCGATACCAGGCCCCGAAGAGCAGGCCTGCCAGCTGCTCGCGGCCGGAGCCGAGGATCCCGCTGACGCCCACGATCTCGCCGGACCGCACGGTGAGGTCAAGGGGCTCGATCGCGCCTCCCCCGACCCGGCTGGCCTCGAGCACCGGCTGTCCGGCGCTCGCCTGTCGGGACACCTCGATCTGGGCAACCGCTCGTCCGGCGATCAGCTCGACCATCCCGTCGTGATCGAGCCGGCCGGCGACCTTGTCGGCGACTACTCGGCCGTCGCGGAGGGCGAGCACCCGGTCGGCGAGGCCGAGGACCTCGTCGAGGCGGTGTGAGATGAACACGACGCCTGCGCCGGCCCGGGCGACTCGCCGGACGGCCTCGAAGAGGATCTCCACCTCCTCGCCGTGAAAGGCGGTGGTGGGTTCGTCGAGGACGAGCACGTTGTCGGCCCGCGCCCATCCGTCGAGCGCCCGGGCGATGGCCACGATCGCCCGCTCGGCTGGAGAGAGCGTCGCCACCGGGACTGAGACGTCGAAGCGCGCGCCGAACCGCCCGATCATCTCCCGCGCTCGCCGGGTCTCGCGCGCCGAGCGGAACGGGAGCAGGCCACGGGCCCTCTCGGGCTTTCCGAGATCGAGGTTCTCGACCGCCGTCAGCATGTCGATGAGGCCGAGATCCTGGTGGATGAAGTGGAGCTCCTCCCGCCCATCCGCTCCACCGAGAAGGTGTCCGTCAGCGTCCCGAATCTCCACCGTCGCGCCTGGGTCAGGCTGGTGCACGCCGGCCAGGATCTTGACCAGCGTCGACTTGCCCGAGCCGTTGTGTCCGACGATCGCGACGATCTCGCCGCTGTTGACGTCCAGGTCGACGCCGTCAAGGGCCTTCAGGCCCGGGAACGACTTCGAGAGCCCACGGACGCGAAGCAGGGGTGCGGGGGTCACTTCGGTGGTCATGGGCGCGGACCGTCAACACTGGAAGGGCGTCTTCGGGCGCGGCAGACCGCGGATCGCACCATCTCTCTCCTCACCGCCGCAAAGTCAACCGAGACGCTGCGATGCATCCCGGTACATCATCGATTTGTTGATCATAGATGAT
>CAXTTD010000521.1:0-2491 GCA_964246945.1 uncultured Solirubrobacteraceae bacterium
GATGGAGTGCGTCGCTACTTCGACGCGTTGGGCGGGGGCGAGTGGGAGCGCCTGGCAGTGAGCCCCCGGGCGCGCGTCAGCTTCGAGGTCCATCGCCGATTCTCCTCGACCACGTCCGGCCCGGGTGGCGGTGCTCGAGGTCGGTCCCGGGCGGTTCACGCGGGAGCTCGATGGGGGTGCTCGCGTTCGGCGGGCCGCTCTCCTATGGCTTCGAGCACGTCGACGGCGCGCTCGCGGGGTTGCTCCGGACCACTTGCGCGAGCGGACCCGTCCTCGCGTCGGTGATGAGCCTGCTCGGGAACTGGCGAATACCACCTGCCCGGGGTCGTGCAAGGCGCGATCATCGTCGACGCGGCCGCGAGCAACTGCGCCTCGCTCGGCGATCCCGCCGCGCTCGAGCGCATGGAGCGCGATCCCGAGCGTTGGCGACGGTTCATGGAGCACGAGGTGCGCGCCTGCCGGGAGCCCGGCGTCCGGGACGCCGGGACCCACACCCTGTTCTGCGCCCGGCGCCCGGCGGCGGACCGACAGGGTTCGCGCGATGCGTGCGGGCGATCCCGTGCTGATGCGCAGCCGCTACCGGGGCCATCTCGAGTACTGGGCCGGCGACGGTCCGCCGTTCGACCGCGTGTGAGCCTCGACGCGCGCGCTGCGGTTGATGGCGCCGGGCGCGACGCACACCGTCGAGCTGTTCTGGGACGAGGTGTGGTCGCTGACCGGACTGGTACGTGAACCTGCAGGCGCCGCTCGTGCTCAACGGGAGCCGCTTCGACACCGCGGATGGGCGCTCGACGTCGTCCTCGCCCCCGACGGAAGCTGGTCCTGGAAGGACGAGGACGACCTGGCGGAGGCGCTCGAGCTCGGCATCTTCGACGCGGCGCAGGCGGCGGAGATCCGGGCCGAGGGTGAGCGCGTCATCGCGGAGCACCCGTGGCCGACCGGTTGGGAGCAGCGGCGGCCACCGCTCGAGTGGGCGCCTGCCGCTGCCTGAGGGCTGGGACGCGGCGTGACGGGACCGGTGCCTGCGCGAGCTGAATCGCTGCCCCGTGAGGACAGCGATCGCGCGCCGCGACAGGTTCGCGCGCGTAAGTGGGCCGGCGGACTGCTGGAGGGACGGCAGGCGGCCCGTAGACGGGCACAAGAGGCCCGCGGGGCACCGCTCGCCGGTCCGGAGTCCTGCTGTGCCCGCGCTGCGGGCCCGAAAGGACATGCGGCTTCTGTAGGGGCCGCGGATGTCCACTTGTGCCCGGGGCCCTGTGCCTGGGGCCCGAGCTGACCGGCTCCGAGCCTAAGAGGCCGATTTCGCACTCGGGGCCCGTTGAGTTTGAGTGACAAGCGGCTGGCTGAGTGGTCGGTTTCGCAAGTACGTGGATGATTGGTGAGTGGCTGGGCGTGGATGACGGGCGGCGGCGCACCAAGTCGTACTGGTGGTCCGGCGGGTGCGCGGCCGCTCGTCAGGCGCGTCAGACGCCGCCAAGCGCCACGTAGTTGCGAAACCGGCCACTAAGGCGTCCGAATGGGCGTCGCCGGGTGACGTCTTCGGGTGGCGCCCGCGGCAAGCGGCCGGGCACCGAGTGCAGCCGCCCGATCGCACGCATGCGGGCACTCGGTCGGACGAGCGTGCAATCGAGTCCGCCGGGCATGCCCGATCGCACGCACACGATGCCGCGGCCGGAGGAGTGTGCGATCGCGGGCCTCCCGGACCGCCCGGGGCCGCCACCGGCTCCGTGCGCGCCGCCACCGGCCCGTGCGCGCCGCCCCCGGCGATTCCCCGCCGTCCCGGGTCCTATACGGTGCGCCGATGGCCCGCGCCCCGGCGCTCACCCTGGACACTCTGCGCACCCGTGTGCAGGACGGCGAGATCGACACCGTGCTGCTCGCCCTGTGCGACATGCAGGGCCGGCTGCAGGGCAAGCGCCTGGCGGCGACCCACTTCCTCGACGAGGTCGCCGAGCACGGCGCGGAGGGTTGCAACTACCTGCTCGCGGTCGACGTCGAGATGAATACCGTCGGGGGCTACGCGATGTCCTCGTGGGACACCGGCTACGGCGACTTCGCGCTCGTGCCCGACCTCGACACGCTGCGGCTCGTCCCGTGGCTGCCCGGCACGGCCCTCGTGATGTGCGACCTGCACTGGGCCGACGGCCGCGACGTCGCGGCCTCCCCGCGCCAGGTGCTGCGGGGGCAGCTCGAGCAGCTCGCGACGCACGGCTGGAGCGCGAACGCCTCCACCGAGCTCGAGTTCCTGGTCTTCCGCGACTCCTACGAACAGGCGTGGCACAAGGGGTTTCGCGACCTCGAGCCCGCGAACCTCTACAACGTCGACTACTCGCTGCTCGGCACCGCGCGCGTGGAGCCGCTGATCCGCCGCATCCGCACCACGATGGCCGGGGCGGGACTCGAGGTCGAGAACTCCAAGGGCGAGTGCAACCTCGGCCAGCACGAGATCAACTTCCGCTACGCCGACGCGCTGCGCTGCGCCGACGAGCAC
>CAXTTD010000522.1:0-2480 GCA_964246945.1 uncultured Solirubrobacteraceae bacterium
CCGCGACGTAGCGGGCACGGCCGGAATCCCGCAGCCACGCGTGCTCGGGGCCGGCGCCGGGATAATCGAGGCCCGCCGAGATCGAGTGGGCCTCGAGGATCTGGCCGTCCTCGTCCTGCATGATCGCCGACAGCGAGCCGTGCAGGACGCCGGCCATCCCGCCCGCGGTGAGCGGCGCGCCGTGGCGACCGGAGTCGATTCCGTCCCCGGCGGCCTCGACGCCGATCAGCGCGACCCCCGGGTCCTCGACGAACCCGGCGAACATCCCGATCGAGTTCGAGCCGCCGCCGACGCACGCGATCACCCGGTCGGGGAGCCGCCCCGCCTGGGCGAGCACCTGGGTTCGGGTCTCGTCGCCGATCACCCGTTGCAGGTCGCGCACGAGCGCCGGATAGGGCGCGGGGCCGACGCACGAGCCGATGATGTAGTGGGTGCTCTGCACGTTCCCCACCCAGTCGCGGATCGCCGCCGAGACCGCCTCCTTGAGCGTTCGCGCACCCGCCTGTACGCCCTCCACGCGTGCGCCGAGCAGGTTCATGCGCTCGACGTTCGGACGCTGGCGGCGCATGTCCTCGGTACCCATGTAGACCACGCACTCGAGGTCGAGCAGCGCGCACGCGGTGGCGGTGGCCACGCCGTGCTGGCCGGCGCCGGTCTCGGCGATGATCCGGGACTTGCCCATCCGCCGGGCGAGCAGCGCCTGGCCGAGCGCGTTGTTGATCTTGTGCGCGCCGGTGTGGTTGAGATCCTCGCGCTTGAGATAGATCTCCCGACCGGTCGCCTCGCAGAGGCGTCGCGCGCGGTACAGCGGCGAGGGGCGCCCGACGTAGTCACGCAGGAGCGCCGACAGCTCGCCGGTGAAGTCGGGATCCTCGCGGGCCGACACCCACGCCGCCTCGAGCTCGGCGAGCGCCGGCATCAGCGTCTCTGGCACGTACTGGCCGCCGTAGGGGCCGAAGCGGTGCTCGACGCCGGAGCTCACGTCACCGGCTCGGCGGGCTGCCCGGTGGCGGCGACCGCGGCGGCGAATGCCTCGAGCCGCACGGGGTCCTTGATCCCGGGAGCGGACTCGGTCCCGCTCGCCACGTCGACCGCATAGGGACGCGCGGTGGTGATCGCCTCGCCGACGTTCTCGGCGGTGAGGCCCCCGGAGAGGATCACGGGGACGGGCCGGTGATTCCGCGACCCGGACCGCTCGTGCACGCGGGCGAGCTCCCAGGCGAAGGTCTCCCCGCTGCCCCCGGGCACGCCGGGGACGTAGGAGTCGAGCAGGTGAAAGTCGGTGGCGAACGGGGTGAGTGCCTGGATCTCGGCGCCGCTGCGAACCCGCGCCGCCTTGATCACGCGGCAGCCGGTGCGCCGCCCGGCCTCCGCGCAGAACGCGGGCCCCTCATCACCGTGCAGCTGCAGCATGGTGAGCCCGAGCTCGTCGGCGGCGCGGACAAGCTCCTCAAGCGTCGGGTTGACGAACACCCCGGCGATCTGCACGTGGCGCCGGTGCGCGGCGGCGATCTCGGCGGCGTCGCCGGGGGTGCACGCGCGGGGGGATCCGGGCCACAGGATCATCCCGAGCGCCCACGCGCCGGCCTCGACCGCGGCGTCGGCGTCCGGCAGCCGCGTGATCCCGCAGAACTTGATCTTCGGGGTCTCCATGACGCTCACGGTAGCTGCGCCGACGCCTGAGGCGACGGGCTGGTGAGCGCCCGCGTGGCCGCCTCGACGTCCGCGGATCGCATCAGCGACTCCCCGACGAGCACGGCGTCGATCCCGGCCGCGGCGACCCGGTCGAGCATCGCCCGGTCGCGCAGCCCCGACTCCGAGACGGTGAGCGTTCCCGGGTCCACGGCGTCGCGCAGGCGCAGCGAACGCTCGACGTCGACTGCCATCGTGGTCAGGTCGCGGTTGTTCATGCCGATGATGCGGGCGCCGATCCCGACCGCCACGTCGATCTCCTCCGGCGCGTAGGCCTCGACGAGCACGTCGAGGCCGAACTCGGTGGCGCGGGCGTGCAGGGCGCGCAGCTCGGTCTCGGAAAGCGCGGCGACGATGAGCAGGATCGCGTCCGCGCCGCCGGCGACCGCCTCGGCGACCTGGTACTCGCCCACCACGAAGTCCTTGCGCAGGATCGGCAGCGAGGTTGCCCGCCGGGCGGCGGCCAGGTCCGCGAGCGTCCCGCCGAACGCCGAAGACTCGGTGAGCACCGACAGCGCGCGGGCGCCACCGCGCTCGTAGGCGCCCACCACGTCCGCGAGCGCCAGGTCCTCGCGGATCGCCCCCGCCGAGGGCGAGCGCCGCTTATGCTCGGCGATCACCGACAGCCCGGGCGCGGCCAGCGCGGCCGCGAACCCGCCCCCCGCAGCCCACTCGGGCGACCCGCAGCCGACGACGGCGCGGGCCGCGGCGACGATTGCACCGGTCGCGGCTGCGACACAGCGGGGCGCGGTTGCGACACCACAGGCCGCGGTTGCGACACGATGGGC
>CAXTTD010000523.1:0-2479 GCA_964246945.1 uncultured Solirubrobacteraceae bacterium
TGCCGGAGCTGCTCGCCGGGCAGGCCGTGGACGGCGAGCACCGAGCGCAGCGTCGTCTCGCTGCCCGCCCAGCGCCAAGAGATCGTGAACCGTGCCGTGAGCCCGGTGCGCGGCCGCGGAGTGGTGAGCGGATTGCTGGTCACGATCGTCCGCCGCAGCACCGTCGCGGTGTTGCCGGCGGCGTCCTGCACCGTGACCAGCAGCGAGTGGTCGCCGTCGGCGAGCGTCGCGGTGGGGATCCGCAGCGTGGCCGGAACCAGCGTCGGACACGGCTGGGCCGAGTCGAACATGAGCGCGCCGCTCGAGGGGTCGGTGCCGACCGCCACGCACTGGCCATCGTTCGTGCTCGGCTGGACACGCGCCACCCGGCGACCGTCGATCGTCGCGGTGACCTGGTCCACGCCGGGCCCTCGCGGGTCGCTCGCGTCGAGCACGAGCCGGGTGGTCCCGTGAACGGCGTGGGCGAGCAGCGCCCCGGAGATGCCGGTCGCCTGGGGCGTCGACTCGTTCTCGAGCAGCAGGTCGGCGGAGGTCACCTCGCCGAGCGCCCACGCCCCGTTACGCGCGTCGACATCGCAGCTGAAGCCGGGCGAGCCGCTGCACTGGGCGGTGACGGTGAGGGTGCCGCCGAGGTTGTTGGGCAGGGTGAAGCTTCCGGACTGGTTCGCGCCCCGGGATCGGCATCCGGTACCCGCGGTGGCGCACCGCAGCAGGTCCTCCGACCCGACCGACGCCGGCTCCTGCACGATCGCCTCCCCGCTCGCGTCGGTGCCGCCGCCGTCGCCCTGCAGGACGAGCCCGAGCCGCCCTCCGACGAGGGCCGAGCCGGTCGGCGGGGTGTAGGTGAGGCTTGCGCCGCTATACACCGACTGGGGCACTGCGTCGCCGAGGATCGCGGCCATCGGGGCGGTCGGGCTGCAGGCGGTGCTCGCGCCGGCGCCGACGCTCGAGCCGAACGTCGTGCCCACCCACCCCTCGCTGGGGGCCGGCGAGCGGTTCGGGTTCACGCACGCGACCTGCATCCACTCACCGGCCCGAGCGGGCGCGGCGCCCACGAGCGTCGCGAGCGCCAGCGCGCACAGCACCGCGCCCAGCGCCGCCCCGCCACTCCGCCACGTCCGTACCCGCACCAACCGACTCACCGGGGCGATGATACGGCTCGGCCGATTCGGCGCGCCGATGTCTGGCGAACCCCACCCGGGGTAGAGACCAGCACCATGATCTCCGCAATCATCAACGCGATCATGATGGTGATCGGGCTCATCCTCGACATCATCACGCTGCCGTTCCGGATCCTCATCGCCCTGCTGGGCGGAGCCGAGTTCGAGTTCCAGCGCTTCAGCCGGCCGAGGAGCTGACACCGGCGACGTCGTAGGGTGGGCGGTCGCGAGACCCGCACCCTACGACGCCGCGACCGTCTGAGTTCGGCGCGGCCGACCGAGAGGAGCAACCCATGAGCGGCGAGACGATCACGGCGATCGAGCCCGCGACCGGCGCCCCCGGGGCGAGCTACCCCGGAACGAGCCCGCAGGCGCTCGACGCCCTGCTCGCCGCCGCCGCCTCCGCCCGCGACGAGGCGGGCTGGCGGACGATCGAGACCCGGGCGGCGATGCTCGAGGCCGTCGCGGCGCGGCTGCGCCGGCGCGCCCAGGAGATCGTCGACCTCTGCCACGCCGAGACCGGCCTGTCACCGGCCCGGCTCACCGGCGAGCTCGAGCGCACGTGGCGGCAGCTGCTGCGGTTCGTCGAGGTGATCCGCTCCGGCGAGCACCTGGAGGCGATCGTCGAGACCGCCGACCCCGGCGCGCGGCCGGTACCCCGTCCCGAACTGCGGCGGATGTCGGTGCCGCTGGGGCCGGTCGCGGTGTTCGCGGCCTCCAACTTCCCGCTCGCGTTCTCGGTCGCCGGGGGTGACACCGCCTCGGCGCTCGCCGCCGGCTGCCCGGTGGTGTGCAAAGCCCATCCCGGCCATCCGGGCACGAGCGCGCTGGTCGGCGAGCTGGTGAGCGAGGCGGTCGCCGAGCAGGCCTGCCGCGCGGGACCTTCGGGCTCGTCCAGACGGCGTCGATCGAGCTCGCCACGCGCCTGGTGAGCGACGCCCGGATCGAGGCGGTCGGCTTCACCGGCTCGATCGCCGGCGGCCGCGCGCGGTTAGACGCCGCGGCCCGCCCGCCCCGCCCGCTCCCCGTGTGAGCCGCGCAGCGGGGGGGCGCGGGGGGGGCGGCCCCGGGGCCCCCCCGGCCCCCGCCCGATCCCGGTGTACGCCGAGATGGGCCCGGTGAACCCGATGGTGATCACCGCGGCGGCGCTCGACGAGCGCGGGCCGGAGATCGCGGGGCTCATCGCCGGCGCGGTCACCCGCGACGCGGGGCAGCTGTGCACGAAGCCGGGGCTGGTGTTCGTCCCGGCGGGCGCCGACGGCGACGCGCTCTCGCGGTCACTCGGCGAGCGCGTGTCGGAGTCCGCGACGGTCCTGATG
>CAXTTD010000524.1:0-2469 GCA_964246945.1 uncultured Solirubrobacteraceae bacterium
AGTAGGCACCCTCGGTGATGATCTGGGTGAGCTCGCTCACCTGGTTCGAGTGCAGGATCGCGTCGCGCACCCGACCGGTCGCCCGCAGCACCTCGAGCGCGGCGACGCGGCCGCCGCCGATGGTGGGCACCAGGCGCTGGGAGATGACCCCGCGCAGCGTGCTGGCGAGCATCGAGCGGATTTGGCCCTGCTGATGGGGCGGGAAGAAGTCGATGATGCGGTTGATGGTCTCGCCCGCGTCCGCGGTGTGCAGCGTGGAGAAGACGAGGTGGCCGGTCTCCGCCGCGGAGAGCGCGGTGGCAACGGTCTCCTCGTCGCGCATCTCGCCGATCAGGATGACGTCGGGGTCCTGGCGCAGCACGCGGCGCAGCGCCCGATGGAACGACTCGGTGTCAGATCCGACCTCGCGCTGGTTGATCACTGAGCGCTTGTCGACGTGCAGGAACTCGATCGGATCCTCGATCGTCACCACGTGCCGGGCCGAGACCGTGTTGATGTGGTCGACCATCGCGGCGAGCGTCGTCGACTTGCCCGAACCGGTGGTTCCGGTGACGAGCACGATCCCCCGAGGCTCCTCGGCGATCTGGGAGACGACCCCCGGCAGCCCAAGGCTCGAGACGGAGCTCACCCCGAACGGGATGAGACGACACACGATCGAGATCGAGCCCCGCTGGCGGAACGCGTTGACCCGGAACCGGGCGAGGCTCGGCAGCGAGAAGGCGAAGTCGACCTCACCCTCACGGTCGAGCTCGGCGCGCGCCTCCGCGTCCTCCAGGATCTCGCCCAGGCCGGCCTCCGTGTCCTCCGGTCGCAGCGTCTCGGCGCCCTCGACCGGAGTCAGCTCACCGTCGACGCGGATCATCGGCGGGGAGCCGACCTTGAGATGCAGGTCGGAGCCCTCACGCTCGACGAGATGATGCAGCGCGCGGGACAGCTCAAGGCTCATAGCCCACCTCCGGAGGTCGGCCCCGGGAAGGGGTGGACCTTCATCTTGCGCGTGCACGAGGACCCGAGGGACAGTGCACCCGCCGCGTTGTAGGACTGCTCGAGCAGGGGATCGCCGAGCTCCAGTTCGCAGGCGCCGATCCGCGAGTAGCGGTCGTCGGCGGCCGCCAGCTGACTCTCCGAGTGAATCTCCTGTACGGAGATTGACGGGACCTCGAGCTCCATGGAGCGCGCCTTGGAGTAGTCGATGTAGTAGCTGAGGTGCTCGCGCCGTCCGGCGGGGAGCACGATCAGCGAGCATTCGTCGGGCGCCGGGCGACACCGAGCCGGTCCGCTCGCGCTCACGCCGGTCCCGAGGGCGAACACCGCATCGTGACCGTGATTGGTCGCCCCCATGAACATCACCTTGGGGAAGCTCGCGGCGGGCAGCGGCGTGTAACGAGCGAGATCGACGAGGCTCGCCTTGCCGCTCGGAGTCGTGAGCCGCACGTCGACCCCGTAGACGGTCGCCTGCACCGTCACCTTCCCACTCGGCTGGGTGACGCTCACGGTCACCCCGCTCCGCGAGATCGTCGCCGTCGTGGTCGGCGTCGGCGTCGGCGCGGGAGTCGTGGCGGTGGGTTCGGACGGGCTTCCCGAGCTCGCAGCCGGCGTCGGGGCCGAGGCCGACCCGGTGTCGCTCGAGCCGGAGCTCGAGCCCTCGCTCGGGGTGTTGGGGGTGACCGACGTCGTACCCGTCGTCGCGGTGGTGCTCGTCGTGGCGCTCGCGCCGGCGACGAACGGATCACGGCGGCCTGGGGCGGCGGAGGACCGATGCCCGGAGCGCGTCGCATGGCCGGTCGCCGACTTCGAGGGAGCGGACTTCGGCGCGGTCACGGCACCTACAGCGGGCGCCGGCGCATCCACGATTGTCGCGCTGGTGGTCCGCCCGTGACCCCCGATGAGGAACGGCACGGCGACGATGGCGGCGACTAGGATGACCGCGATCGGCCACAGACGTCGCTCGAACAGGTCCCGGCGCAGCGAGTTCATGAGCCTCCTCCTGAGCTTGAGCCGGTGGCCGACGTGGCGCTGCCGCGCTGGTAGATGGTCGCGGTGAGCGTCACGCTGAGCGTCGAGGCTCCCGTACTCGTTCCGGAGCCGGGGCTCAGCGAGACGTTGCTGATGCCGACGAGCGGACCGACAGCTCGCAGGCGACCGTTGGATACCGCGACGAGGGCGTCGAGGCGGTGGACCAGCCGACTGAGCGCCGCGTAGCCGCCGCCGAAGCTGAGCGCGACCGGAATAGTGGTCGCCGCCCCCTGCGACGACGACGACGTCGCGGTGGCAGCAGGTGCGGACGTCGCCGCCGCGCTCGCGCTCGCGCTCGCGCCGCTGAGGCTGATGCTCTTGATCTGCACGTGCGCCGCGTTGGCGGTCCGCTGCAGCAGGCGCAGGAGTCCGGGGATGTTCGCGGACGCGGGCACCGCGCGGCGAGCAGCGGCGTACTCGGCGGCGGACAGCGACAGCCGGGCCTCGGCCGCG
>CAXTTD010000525.1:0-2459 GCA_964246945.1 uncultured Solirubrobacteraceae bacterium
GTATGAGGGCGTCTCGATCGAGGCGATCGCCAGCGGGGCCGGCGTCACCCGACCCGTCATCTACGACCATTTCGCAAACCTCGGCGCGCTGCTGCAGGCGCTGATAGCGCGCGAGGAACGCCTGGCGCTCGACCAGCTCGACCGGGTGATTCCGGACCCGGCGCCGTCAGATCCGGCGCAGCTGCTCGCCGCCGGCGTGCGCCGCTTCCTGGAGGGGGTCGAGGAGCGGCCCGCGACCTGGCGGATCATCCTCGCGCCGCTCGACGGCACCCCCGGGCTCGTGCGCCAGCACGTCGAGACCAACCGCGCCCGCATCATGGGCCGCCTGGAGGAGCTCGTGCGCTGGGCGGTGTCCGCCGATCGAGAATCCGAGACGATCGACGTCGAGCTGGCCGCCCACGCGATCCTGGCCGTCGCCGAGGAGGCCGGCCGGCGGGTGCTGGACGACCCGCAACGCTTCTCGCCCGAGCGCTACGAGACGTTCGCGCTGTTGCTCGTCGAGCGCCTGCGCGACGGCTGAGGTCACCGGGATGCGCGCTCGACTGCCAAGTGCGAGCGCCCTCCCGATCACCACTGCGCCCGCTCAGACACTCCTCACGGGGCTTGGCTGCGACGCCGTGGCATACTGAGCGTCCCCTCCGGGGGCGTAGCTCAGTTGGTTAGAGCGCCGGCCTGTCACGCCGGAGGTCGCGGGTTCGAGTCCCGTCGCTCCCGTAGTGTTTTCTACCTGTAAATTGATACTTTCCGCAGCTACCAGAACAGGCGAGCGCCCGACCGGGCAACGGTCTCGGTCAACGGTCCGGCGTTCAGAAGGCGTCCTGCGGGGCCCTTGGAATGTCGGTCTCGCCGGAGGTCGCGAGTAACAAGCCGGCCCCGCTCGGCGCGCAAGATCGCACCCAGGAGGTCGGGAGTTCGAGTCTCCCTAGCTCCACGGTCCGAATCGCCCGCCGGTGCGGGCGATTCGCGTTTCAGGGCCAAGCCGGCCCCGCCCAGGATTTCGATTGGGTAGCAAGATTGGGTAGCAAACGGGAGTCGCCCCGCGCGGCGCAAGACCGGAGGTCACCTTGTGGGCTTCTCATTCCTCGGCTGGTCAGCATGAGGCCTGGACCGCGTCTGACTCCCCGAGCGGAAGTCGCATCAACCCGTACGCGACGACTAGACATCTGCGGCCGCCTCTGCGTTGTCGCCGACCACTCGACAGTGCCGCTTTGGAGCGGTGCCGGCTCGAAGCGGAAGTGCGCTCAGTCGCCTCCGTCTTCGTGAAAGCAAGGTTCCAGCCGCGAATATGAGACGCCGGAATGTTGCCACTCCGACGGCTTCTGCTGAGTCGCCGACTCGGGTCTGAGCGCGCCGCTGCTGCTATCTCCGCCCGCCGATCTCAGAGGAGTAGTCCGGCCAGACGGCTCGTGATGCCGATTGCAGCGCTCTCGCCTCGGACCCTGCCGCCTCCGATCCCTGCGGACTCCGACGGGTTCTCGCTACGGCTTGGCTGGGCTGACCGTCTTTAGGAACGTGACGAGGTGGTTGAAGAAGACGTTGTGGGGATAGGCGGCTGCGGGGTCGTTGTGCGCGTAGGAGCCGTGACGGTCGACGAGGGTGAGGTGGCTCATTGGGATGTGCGACTGCTTGGCCAGGGTGACCGCTGCCTGGGTGATCGCGGTGCCGCCGTAGGCGCCGAAGGCGTACATCCGCAGGCTCTTGGGCAGGTGCCGGCCCATAGTGTCGTCCACGTTGAGGATCTTCTGCGCGGGGGTGGGGATGCCCTCGTTGATGGCGGCGGTGTCGTCGGTGAGACGTTGCGGGAAGTACCACTCTGTGCCGCCGACGTTGTTGATCCCGGAGCCTGACAGCATCGCCGCGTAGCGGTTGATCGGGGTGATCGCCCCATCCCGGCTCCACCGTGCCGGGGTGACGCTCGTGTTCAACGACCCCAGGTGGGCTTGGGCGGCGAACACCAGCTTCGAGGTCTTGACGTCGGTGTCATAGCCGAACAGCGCCTGGTTGGTCACCGCCACCGGGGGCCTGAGGACCGACGGCAGCGCCGGGAAGGACTCCGCCAGCGATGGGGCGTTGGGATCCTTGATCGCCAGCTCAGCGCCGACGTCGGAGAACAGGCCGAGATACGGGGCCGGAACGCCGCTGAACGCCAGCCATGGTGTCGAGGTCTGAAGCGTCTTCAGCTCTTGGGTGGCTGCTGATGCGGTGACTCGGCGCGCCGAGGCTGCCGCCGTCGTCATAGATCAGGCCGGCCAGCTGGTCAGCGCCGGGTTTGCCGTTGAAGTTCCAGGCGGCGTAGCCGGTGACGACCGATCCGCCGAGCGAATGGCCGCCGAGGACCACTTTGCCCCCGAGCTTGTGAGCGGCGCTGATGACGGTGCGCAAGTCCTCGACGGCGACCTTCAGCCCCCACTGGCGAGCGAACCCCACTTGGGAGTCGGGAATTGGCTGGATGTGATGGG
>CAXTTD010000526.1:0-486 GCA_964246945.1 uncultured Solirubrobacteraceae bacterium
CGCGGGCAGGGGCGGGGCGCCGCGCCGCGGCCGAACCCGTGAGGCGCGCTGCAGCGACCGACGCGGCGCGGGTACTCGACGGCGAACCGCTCCCAGCCCGCCGGGTCATCGTTGGCGGGAATCCCCGGGAACGCGACACGGTGTTCTCGTCGGTCCGAACGCGCACTCGGGGAGAAGACGAGCGTCCGGCGGTCTCGCGGGTCGGTGATGACCGGTCACGCTTATCGACCCCGACGCCGACGCCGACGCCGAATGCTGGGCGACGGGCGGGTCCTCGCGCGCGGTTCAGCCGGAGTTTCAGGTTTGCGCGCCGCTCGACCAACCTTTCGGGATCACTCGAGTTATGTAGGTATAGAAGTTGACGTCAGGTCCCGCATCGCTCGGCTCGAAGCACGTACGCGGCGCACGCAGGGATCCGGGGGCGCAGTGGCGGCGGGGGCGCCATCCCCCGCCGCCCGGGGGGGGGTGGCCCGGGGCGCGGCGCGG
>CAXTTD010000526.1:496-2449 GCA_964246945.1 uncultured Solirubrobacteraceae bacterium
CGGTTACGCCCAGAGTCGTGGTGGTTTCAAATACGGGGGCGCCGGGGGCGCTGGCCGGGCGGGGAAGGAATCCCCTCAGGCACTGGTCGTTCTCCGGGCTCCGGGTCCGCTCAGGAACTTTTGCTCCGAAGGCTGGTCTCCGCGGGCTCCAAGGATCACACTGCGCTGAGTGAGCGCAACTCTCGAACCATCGCCCGGGCTCCTCACGTACCGCCCGGCGCTTCTCGCGACGGAGCCGGACGATCAGCTCGTCGCGCGCGTACGCGCGGGCGAGGACCGAGCCTTCGAGGAGATCTACGATCGTTATGCGCGCGGGCTCCTGTCCTTCTGTGCGCAGATGCTCCGAAGTCGTGAGTCAGCCGAGGATGCGGTCCAACTCACCTTCATCTCCGCCTACCGGGCGATGCGCCACGGCGACAGCGAGATTGTGCTGCGTCCGTGGCTGTACACGATCGCGCGCAATCGCTGCCTCTCCGAGATTCGTGCTCGGCGGCCGGTCGACCTGACCGACACTGACCAGCCGCTGATCGCCGATCTCCCGGATCAGGTGAGGCGGCGCGAGGAGCTGCGTGAGCTCTTCGACGACATCCGTCGCCTGCCCGATGATCAGCGCGCCGCTCTGGTGCTGTTCGAGCTCGGCGATAACTCACATCAGGAGATTGCCGAGATCCTTGGCGTGCACCCCCGAAAGGTCAAGGCGCTTGTCTTCCAGGCACGGGAGGCGCTCACGCGTCACCGGCATGCGCGCAGCCACTCGTGCCGGGACATTCGAGAGGAGATCGCCAACGTGGCCGGGCGGATTCCTGCGCGCAGCATGCTCCGCGCGCACATAGAGCGGTGTCCTGCCTGTGCCGCTTACGAGGCCCAAACGCGACGGCAGCGCGCGGCGCTGGCCCTGATCTTCCCGGTCCCGTGCGTCGTCGCCCTGCGCGCGGCCGTCCTCGGCGCGATCGCCCACGGTGGCGTGGCTGGTGCGGGCGTGACCGGCGGGGTGGCTGGTGCGGGCGTGACCGGCGGGGTGGCCTCCGCGGGAGTGGGCGCGGGTGGCGCGGCCGTCGTCGGTACGGGTGCGACGACGAGCGGTGCGTTGGCGGCCGGCGGCGGTGTGGCCGCCGTCGGCTCGGCCGCGGGTGGGGTGACGGCGGTCGGCGCGGCCGGAACCAGCGCGGTGGCGACCGGCGGGGTTGCCGCCGTGGGGGCCGCAGGCGCGGTCGCGATTTCTGGCAGCTCGGTGGCCGCCGCCACCGGGCTCACGGTGGTGTCCGCGCTCGGCCCGCACATGGCGAGGGCTCTCAGCGTGGCAGCGGTCGCCATCGGAGTGTCCGGGCACCACCTGATGCCCCACCTGTCCCAAGCACCGCGCGCACACACGCGGACCGTCCTGATGTCCCCGCCAGGTACGGTCATCCAGTTGACCCTGGCGGCTCTTCCCCCATCGTCCTCCTCAGGCTCAACTCCGACGACACCCCCTGCGGCGGCGACACCCCCCAGATCCTCGGCACCGGGCTCGACCTCGAGCGCGGGAGAGAATCCGGGTCCGGGCGCGAATCCGGGCGCCGGCGGACATCCGATCCCGCCGTCTGACCCCTCGGCGGGTGATCCGGATCCGACGTCTGGTGACCCCAACGCTCCGAGCTCGAGCAGCCCCGGCTCGGATCCGGGGGGTGGCTCCGTTCCCGTCCCGACCGTCCCCAGCAGCACGGGTTCGGCCCCGACAACCGGTGCGCCAGCGGGGAGTCCCACGGATCCGACTCCCGCCGACGGTGGCACGGCGACGCCACCGCCGACCAGCCCCCCGGCGACGAGTACCGGCCCCCCGGCGACGAGTGCCGAGACGAGCGGGACGAGCGCCGATCCCCCGACGACGGGTGCCGGCTCGACCGGGACGGCTGTCGATCCGACCGGGACGGCTGTCGATCCGACCGGGACGGCTGTCGATCCGACCGGGACGGC
>CAXTTD010000527.1:0-2442 GCA_964246945.1 uncultured Solirubrobacteraceae bacterium
CTCGCGGCGAGCAGCCCCGCAGCCGCAAGACCGGCCGCGAGCGTGGCCCGGAGGACGCGAGAGTGAGGGGTGCGCGGGCTGGACATGGCAGCGTCAGGACCCGGCCGGCGAATCGCCGGGGGCGAGGGTTCGAGTACAACACGGGCAGGTGAGATGAAGCTGCCCAAACCGCACCGTACCCCACCATCCGGCGATCGGCACCCCCCCGGCGCCGATCGTGACGCGGACGTGACGTTCATGCGCGCCGCGATCGCGCAGGCCCGCCTCGCGTCCGCCCACGGTGACATCCCGGTGGGGGCGATCGTGGTGCACGCCGGCGCGGTGATCGGCGCCGGGCACAACGAGCGCGAACGCCGGCAGGACCCGACCGCCCACGCCGAGACGCTCGCCCTGCGCGAGGCCGCCGAATCGCTCGGCAGCTGGCGGGTGCTCGAGGCGACGCTCTACGTCACCCTCGAGCCGTGCGCGATGTGCGCGGGGGCGATCGTCCTCGCCCGGGTGCCCCGGGTGGTGTTCGGCGCGCTCGACCCCAAGGCGGGCGCCGCCGGCAGCGTGCTCGACGTGCTCGCCGCCGATCAGCGGGGTCCGCTCAACCACCGCCCGGTGGTCGATGGCGGCGTGCTCGCCGAGGAGTGCGGCGAGCTGCTGCGCGACTTCTTCCGCGCCCGGCGCTGAGCCGCGCGCCGCGGATTGGCTAACTTCTGGGACTGCTCACCTGGAGAGGTGGCAGAGCGGTTGAATGCGCCGGTCTCGAAAACCGGTATGGGCTATCAGTCCATCGGGGGTTCGAATCCCCCCCTCTCCGTCGGGAAGCTGCTGATTCCCCGCTATGGCGGGGAGAGCCGCCGTTCACCGACCGGTCCGGTCACCGGTTGGCGCGGTTCGACGCAGGCGTGGGGCCCGTCTCGCGTTGCGCCGTTCCCTCAGCCGATCCCCCGAGCGGCGGCCAGCCGACCTGCCCGGAGCGTTCGTTGAAGCTCGCGAGGGCGCGTCGATGGCGTGAGAGGTCGGAAACCTCGCTGACTTCAGTTTTGCCCCTCGAGCTGAGTTGGTGGGGCGACTGACGAGCCGCTATTCCGTGGCCTGCAGGTCAAGCGCAGAGGACGACTGGACGGGGGCGGGCAGTCGCTCGTTCTCCCCGGGCTGCACGTCGAATTTGGCGATGGCGACCCACGCAACGACTGGGATGAACACTGCCATCGCCATCCAGGAGACCATGCCATTACCGAGATTCAGGCCGGTGATGCGCGCGGGTTTATCGAGCCAGTCAGCGCAGGATGCGCCAAGCGGGCGGGTCACCAGATAGGCGAACCAGAACGAGAAGATCGGGTTCCAGCGAAAGCGCCACCAGCCGGTCAGGGGGATCAGGATGATCCCGGCGTAGAGCAGGACGGAATCCAGGTAGCCGAGGTTCAGTGAGGTGGCGGTGAAGTCCCCGGCGGCGGTCCCCAGCGCGAAGGTCGAGAACACCGCCGCCCAGTAGAAGCGCTCGCGGCGGGGGGTGTCGATCGCGTGGATCGATAGCGTGCCCTCGCTGCGATACCACCAGACGAACACGATGAGCGTAAGCGCTGCGAAGATCGGGGTGGTCACCGCGTAGCTCAGTCCAGCGTCGCTGGCGACCGCGTCGGCGAACATCGTCCCGAACACCGCGACCATCGCGACCGCGAACCAGTAGTAGACAGCCCGATACTCGGTCTGGCGCAGCTGCAGCCACATCGCGAGTGCGAACCCGCCGACCCCGACGACGGGACCAAAGGCGGGCGAGACGTAGCCATAGAAGTCGGACATCGCTTCACCCATCCCGGTTGAGATGAGCTTCAGCAGCCAGAAGACCACGGTGATCTCCGGCACTTTGGTCGCCATCACGGCATGACCTGGCCGGGTGCGGGGAGTGCGATCACGCTCGGGCATCGTCCTCAATCTAAGACGGTGATGAGCACCCTGCGTCAGCCGGAGGTCGCATCGCCCGCCCGCGATGTACGACTCAAGTAGTACGCAAGGCGCGTATCGCCCATGTTCACGGGCTCTGCGCGACGACAGCGGTCCATGGGCTAACCGGACCGCAACAGGCCGAGAAGCAGAGCGACCGGGCGTAGCCGGGACGCTCGGCTGAGATCAAAGCGTGCGCCCTTTCGTGAGGGCAATGACTGCGCTCAGCAGGCGTTCCTACGGCAGATCGCGGGGGCCATCGGGCCGGGCGCCGGCGCGGGCACTTCTGACACACCGCGACGGGTTCTTCGGGCGCCGGGTCGGTTCTTCTCACCCCCTGGGAACAACCGACACGGCTGCCGCGATCACGGGGATGATGTGTCGAAAGCTTCCGGGAAGCCGGCGATGACCCGGCGCATGAACGTGACCGCCCGCTCGCGGCGAGCGATCGCCGCCTCGCGGTTGGCCGGTGGCACCGGCTCGGCAGCCACCCCCTGGCCCCCCTTCCCC
>CAXTTD010000528.1:0-2442 GCA_964246945.1 uncultured Solirubrobacteraceae bacterium
CCGCGTAGGCGAGGGCGAAGCCGAGGACGGCGAGGGCCACCGGGCCGGGGCGGCGCACCAGCACGCCCACGCCGAATAGCAGCGCCGCCGCGAGGGCGATCGGCAGCGCGATCATCGCGGCAGCGCCCGGCCGGGACGCCGACGCTGCGCGGCCGCGGCGATCAGCGGGATCTGGAGCGGCTCGGCCTCGTCGTAGGTGGTGAGGGTCACGCCGAGCGCCCGCAGCCGCTCGCGCAGGGCGTCGCGGCGGAGCCGCCACAGCCGCTCGGCGAGCCGCGCCGGAGCGTTCCGGGGCGGCGCGAGATATGGCTCGGCGGGAAACTCGAGGATCGCGAGGTCAAAGCCGCGGGCGCACAGGTCGAACAGCGCACTCACCATGCGCGGGTCGACGAGCGGGGTGAGCGCGACCACCAACGCACGGGGCGGCAACAGCCCCCGGGGCACGGTCGCGACCTGCTTGACCGCATAGCTGTGGGCCGCTTCGCTGGCGATGAGCACGCCGACCAGGCGCTCGAGCTGCGCGGTGCCCAGGCGCGGCCCGAGCCCGGTGAGGATCCCGCCGAAGCCGACCACCCCGACGCGATCGCGGCGCTCGATGTAGCCGGCGGCAAGGCTCGCGGCCGCCCGCACGGCGTGCAGCAGCGTGCTGTGCTCACCCTCCCCGAGGTCGCTGAAGGTGTCGAGCAGCAGCACGACATCGGCGCCGAGCTCGGGATGGCGGTCGGAGACGTGCAGGGCGCCGCGGCGGGCGCTCACCCGCCAGTTGATCCGGCGCACCGCGTCGCCGGACTGGAACTCCCGCACCTCGGCGAACTCAATGCCCTCGCCCCGCCCCGGGGAGACGCGGCTGCCCACGGTCGCCCGTAGCTGCCGGGCATCGAGCAGCTCGCGGAGCGTCTCGGCGGCCGGGAGCACCGCCACCCGGCCGAGCGCAACCGGGTCGATCTCACGCCACACCACGCCGAAGCGATCCTCGAGGCGGGCGTGGAGCTCCCCGGCCCGCGGCGCGCCCCAGCGCTCGGCGAGCAGCCGGAAGCGCAGCCGGCTCACCTGCCCTGGGGTCAAGGACACGGCGATTCGCAACGGCCGGCCTCGGGGATCGCCGGCGCCGCGCAGGCCAGGACCGGGGACGAGTTTGAACGCGGCGTGGGCGATCGCGACGTCGCTGCGCACCTCGACCTCTACGGTGATCGCCTCACCCTGGCGGACCGACTCGCCGGGGTCGAGCGGCGTGATCGTGACCTCGACGCGGCGCCGGGCGCCGGCCAGGCCGAGGGCGACGTAGACGGCGAGCGGCGCCGTGGCCGCGACGAGCTCGGGGCGGCCGAACACGAGCGCGGCGAGCACGCCGAGCGCCGCGATTGCGAGGTAGGCGCGCAGCTTGGCGGTCACCCGCGCGGCCGGCGCACGCAGCTCAGCCACCGGGCTCGCCCCGACGATCAGCCGCCGCGCTCCCCATCTCGATCAGCCACCGCACTGCGCCATCCGCGATCAGCCCTCGAACTCGGCGATCGGCGTCGGGACCTCCCCGAGCACCCGCGCGACGATCTCCTCCCCCGACGCACTCTGCGCCCACAGCTCCGGGCGCAGGGTGAGCCGGTGGGCGAGCGCCGGCACCGCGACGCCCTTCACGTCCTCGGGGGTGACGAAGCCACGGTTCTCAAGGGCGGCGCGCACGCGGGCGAGCTTCATCAGCGCCAGCGAGCCGCGGGGGCTCGCCCCGACCACCACCCCGGCGGTGTCGCGGGTGGCGGCGACGAGGGCGACGATGTAGCGCCCGATCGGCTCCGAGACGTGGATCCGCTCGATCGCCCCCTGCATGGCGAGCAGCTCGGCTCGATCGACCACGGCACGCAGCGCGACCTCGTCGGCATCGCGCCCAAGGCGGCGCTCGAGGATCTCCCACTCGGCGTCCTGGGAGGGGTAGCCGATCCGGGTCCGGATGAGGAAGCGGTCGAGCTGGGCCTCGGGCAGCGCGTAGGTGCCCTCATACTCGATCGGGTTCTCGGTGGCGAGCACCAGAAACGGCGGCTCGAGCACCCGGGTGCGGTCCTCGGTGGTCACCTGGCGCTCGGCCATCGCCTCCAGCAGCGCCGACTGGGTCTTCGGCGGCGCGCGGTTGATCTCGTCGGCGAGCAGCACGTTGGCGAACACCGGGCCGGCGCGGAACTCGAACTCCGCGGTGCGCTGGTTGAAGATCGAGCTGCCGGTGACGTCGCCGGGCAGCAGGTCGGGCGTGAACTGGATGCGCGAGAAGTGGGTGCCGGTGACCGTCGCGAACGAGCGCGCCACCAGCGTCTTGGCGAGCCCCGGGAAGTCCTCGAGCAGCACGTGGCCGTCGGCGAGCATCGCGGCGAGCACGAGCTCGAGCGCGTCGCGCTTGCCGACGACGGCCCGTTCGACCTCGTCGAGGATCACGCCCGCCTTGCCGGGTACGTCGAC
>CAXTTD010000529.1:0-2434 GCA_964246945.1 uncultured Solirubrobacteraceae bacterium
CGAGCGCCGGGTCATCAACAGACGCGGTGCCGGGGACGATCTGGTGCCGGACAATGCCGGTCCAGCTAAACCGGTGGAGGTAGGCGCCGGTTGCGCGGTCGCCGAACACCCACCGGTCTTGCCTGGTTCGGTTGAACCGGCCGAAGCAGTGGGCAAACACCCACGGTCTCGATCGGTTGCGGTGACTGACCAGTGCCCACTTGTAGGTGAGCTGCCACAGGTATTGGTCCAGCATTTTGAACGTGTGGCTGGATACCTGTGTCCGGTAGTAGGCCGCCCATCCCCGAATGATTGGGTTCAGGCGGCGAATGACCGCTCGGGCGTTGTGTCCCCGGAGGGACCGCAGCTCGGTGCGGAGTCGTTCCCGGATCCGTCTGGTGGCCGTCTTGCTTGGCTTGATCAGTGGTCGCCCGCGGTAGCGACGGACGTGAAACCCCAGGAAGTCAAAGCCCTCTTCGAGGGTGACGACGCGCGTCTTGTCCTCGTTGAAGACCAGGCCCCGGGACGCCAGCCATGCCGCGAGTCGTGCCTTGACCTCGATCGCCTGTTGCCTGGTGTGGCACAGCGCGATGAGATCGTCGGCATATCTGATCAGCGTGGGGGATCCGGCTGCGCTGCGCGCGGCATCGGTGCCGCATCTGGCGTAGTGGACCCCGGCGGCCTGTTCGATCCCGTGCAGTGCGACGTTGAGCAGCACGGGGCTGATGACTCCGCCCCGGGGAGTTCCCTCCTCAGTCGCGAAGAATTGACCGTTCTCGACCACGCCCGCCCGCAGCCACTCATCGATCATGCCCCTCGCGGGGAACGACCCGAGCTGGTTGAGGATGTGCGCGTGAGCGATCTGGTCAAACGCCCCGGCCAGGTCAGCGTCCAGCACCCATCGCCGTCTTGGGTTTGCGCCCTTGACGGTCTGATAGGTCGCTTGGATCGCGTCATGGCAGCCACGACCGGGCCGAAATCCGTAAGACCTCGGCTCAAATCGTGCCTCCCACTCAGGTTCCAACGCGTTGACGACCCGGGCCTGGTGGGCCCGGTCGAGGATCACGGGAATTCCGAGCGGACGCTGCTTCTTGCTGCCTGCCTTGGGGATATACACCCGCCTGACCGGTCGGGCCTGAAACGGCGTGATGGGATGTGCCACCCTGTCGGGCAGCGTCAGCTTGGCCTCCGCAGTGAGCACGATCTCGCCGTCCACGCCCGCCGTCAAACGGCCGGCGTTGCGCTCAGTCACGCGCCGCACACTCATCAGCGTGTTGGAGCGCGATCGGAGCATCAACCTCTGCAACCGGCGGACCCTTGGAAGGTCCCCCGCCATCGATGCCGTGAAGATCCGTTGACGCAAACGCCGTACGTTGTTCTCACAAGCCCGCCAATCGACTGCGTGCCAGCCAGACACGTCCTCTGGTCCACTCACCGCGGCGACCGTGGCCGGCGCGGCGTCTAGTTTGTCCTCGGTTCTGAGGTCATCGTCATCTTTCTCTTCACCGACCCACCTGACCACGTCAGCACCGTTTTCGGTCCGGGCGCCAGGCCCGGTATCCGGCCGGTTATCCATGACGGCCAGCTGAAGGGGCTGGCCCAACTCTCATGGTTTCCCGCTGCGTTTCCGCCACCGGCATTCGCTTCTTGGTCATCCTGTTCCCGCCGGGGAGTTGAGCTCTCCTCACGGTCGGCCGACCGGACCTAAAGGGTCCGGACCCCGACGGGGTTTCCGTGTTTCACACGCATAAGCAATGACCGGGCTGGGCGCCCCCTCTACCCCGAGGACAACGGTGCTCACCCTGACCAGAGTCGCTCACCGGCCAGCGTCTGCCGCATCACAGCGGCGTGTCCTTGCGCCCCACCACAACATCTCATCATGCGGAGCTCTGCTTCACGAGGAATCAACCAGGGGTTCACACAAGTTCGCCCGTCCGATCTTCCCCTGGCTTGTGGCTCCCGGATGAGACGGGGACCCTCGAGCTTTCCCCCGAGCTCCGCACCCAGCCCTCACAGGCCACGCACGTCAGGGTGGGGACAGGCCATCGAGCACGAGCCTGCAACACGCTCTACGTCATATCAACTCAGCCTCCAATCCAGCGTGTTGACTTATGCGTGCGACCTCACGTCGCACGCGACTTAGCAGAAGCGTGACGAGACCGGCCAGGCGTTCGTCGCGCTGGGTGGAGTGATCGAGCTGCTGTCGGTCGACGCGTTCGGCCGGCCGGCGCTTGGTGGCCCTATCGCTCCTGCGCGATGGAGAACCCTGTGGTTCGACACGAGCGCGCGGGCAGGTCGGCGCCCGCGCGTGCGCCTGTCGGGGTCTGAGATGGACGCCGATGTCAAGGGGCGGCTGTGATTCTTGTGGTTGGTGGTGGTTGGTCATGGTGGTGGTCGCCGGGGTCTGGCGGCTGGTGCGATGGCAACGACGACTGTCACTCTGAGATGCGCGGGT
>CAXTTD010000530.1:0-2434 GCA_964246945.1 uncultured Solirubrobacteraceae bacterium
GGGCCCGAGGCGGGGGCTGCCTCAGAGAACGAGCACCTCGGCGTCGTGGCGCGGGGTCTCGATGATCGCCCGGCGCAGCACCGGCTCGGGTCCCGCGCGCACGGGTCGGATCACCGCGCGAGCCGCGAGCGAGTGCAGCACGGTCTCCATCTCGTACTGGGCGAAGGCAGCGCCCAGGCAGCGGCGCACGCCGCCCCCGAACGGAATCCAGGTGTAGGTGCCGGGAGCACCGGCGAGGAACCGCTCAGGCGAGAAGCGCTCGGGGTCGGGGTAGATCTCGGGACGACGGCCGACGAGGTACAGCGCCGGGGCGATGATGGTCCCGGGGGCGAGCTCGCGGCCGGTGCGCGCGAACGGCCGCTTCACCAGCCGGGGGGCGATCGGGAGCACGGGTCGCAGCCGCAGCGTCTCCTGGACAACGGCCCGCGCGTAGGTGGTCTCGACACCGGCGCGGGCCTCCTGCGCGAGCTTCTCGAGTACTTCCGGACGGCGAGCGAGCCGCTCACCCGCCCACGCAAGCGCGTTGGCCGTCGTCTCGTGACCGGCGAGCAGCAGCGTGAGCAGCTCGTCGCGCAGCTCGACGTCGCTCATCGGGGTCCCGTCCTCGTGCGCGGCGCCGATCAGCAGCGACATGATGTCCTCACGCGAGCCGAGGTCCGCGCGGCGGCGCTCGGCGATCTCGGCGTAGAGCAGGCGGTCGACCCGATCCACGGCCCGCCGAAATGACGGCAGCCGGCGAACCCGCGGCCCCAGCACGAGCAGCATCGCTGCCCGCCGCGGGTCGGTGAGGAAGCCGAGCATGCGCCGCAACTCGACGCGCAACGCCTCGCGGCGCTCGGGATCGGTGATCCCGAGTACGGCGCGCAGGATCACCTCGAGGGTGAGCGCCTGCATCCGCGGGCGCAGGCGCTGGGCCTCGCCGCGTGGCCAGTGGTCGATCTCGGCCGCCGCCACCCCGGCGATGAGCTCGCCGTAGCGCGCGACCCGGGCGCCGCTGAACGCCGGCAGCAGGAGGCGACGCTGCTCGAGGTGGTCGCGTTCGTCGAGCAGCAGCACCGAGCGGGCGCCCAGCACCGGCTCCATGATCCGGTTGCCCTCCCCGGCGTGCAGCACGTCCCCCGGGGCTCGGAACACCGCCTCGACGTCGGCGGGATCGCTCACCACCACCCAGGTGCCCTGCCCGACGATGCGCAGCGTGAACGTGTCACCGAAGCGGGCGGCGCACTGGTCGAGCATCCACTGGGCACGCCGCAGCCACAACGCGGTCTGCAGCGGCGCGGGCATGCGGGGTCCGGGCGGCAGGGAAGTCATGCTCGAGAGCTTCGCAGGCGCGCCGCGACCGCCGGCGCGGCGTGAGCGGGGGCTCAGCCCCCGACCGTCTCGCGCAGCTCGCGCTTGAGGATCTTGCCGCTTGGGTTCTTGGGCAGGGCGTCGGCGAACTCGATCCGCTTGGGCGTTTTGAACCCGGCCAGTCGCTCGCGGGCGAAGCCGCGCAGCTCCTCGGCGCTCGCCGACGCGCCCGCGCGCAGCACCACCACGGCGCACACCGCCTCGATCCAGCGCTCATCGGGGACGGCGATGACCGCGACCTCCGCGACCGCGGGGTGGGCGAACAGCACCTCCTCGACCTCGCGCGAGGAGACGTTCTCCCCGCCGGTGTTGATCATGTCCTTCTTGCGGTCGACGATCGTGATGTAGCCCTCGGCGTCGCGGGTGGCGAGGTCACCGGAATGAAACCAGCCGCCCGCCATCGCCGCCGCGGTGCGCTCGGGGTCCCGGTAGTAACCGAGCGTCACCTGGGGCGAGCGGTGCACGACCTCCCCCACCTCGCCGACCGAGACCTCGCGCATCGCCTCGTCGACCACGCGGGTCTGCACGTGGAACGCCGGGCGCCCGGCCGAGCCTGCCCGGAAAATCTGCTCCTCGGGGGGCAGATAGGTGGCGAGCGGACCGAGCTCGGTCTGTCCGTAGAAGTTCCACAGCCGGATCTCCGGCAGCCGCGCGGAGAGCTCGTGGATGACGTGGACGGGCATGATCGCCGCCCCGTAGTAGCCCTTGCGCAGCGTCCCCACCCGCTCGGCGGTGAACCCGGGGGCCGCGAGCAGCGATATCCACACCGTCGGCGGCGCGAACACCGAGGTCGCGGCGTGTTCGGCGATCGTCCGCACCATCACGTCGGGGGCAGGCGCGCCGAGCAGGATGCTGCGGGCGCCCAGGGCGAGCGCCGGCATCATGAACACGTGCATCTGGGCGCAGTGGTAGAGCGGCAGCGCCTGCACGAACACGTCCTGCGCCGAATATTCGCCGGCGAGGATGCAGCTCACGTACTGGGCCTGCAGCGAACCGTGAGAGAGCATCGCCCCCTTGGGGATGACTCGGTGCCCGAGGTGTAGGCGATCTGGGCGAGCGTGCCGGGTTCGACGGCGGGCTCGGG
>CAXTTD010000531.1:0-2425 GCA_964246945.1 uncultured Solirubrobacteraceae bacterium
GTCGTCAAGGTCGGGTGAGATCTTCACCAGCACCGGCGTGGTGAGCCCGGCCGCCTCGAGCTCCCCGCGGACCTCGCCGACGAGCTCGCGCAGGCGCTCGCCGGCCTGCAGCTCGCGCAGGCCCGGGGTGTTCGGCGAGCTCACGTTGAGCACCAGCAGGTCGGCGTGAGGGGCGAGCCGGCGCACCGAGCTGCGGTAGTCCGCGCCGGTGTCGGCAGCGGTCTTCGTGCGGCCGATATTCACCGCGAGCAACGGTGTGGGCGGTCGCCGACGCAGTCGCCGCTGCGCGGCCGCCGCACCCGCCCCGGGGAACCCCATGCTGTTGATGAGGGCGCGGTCGGCGGGTAGGCGGAGGATCCGCGGGCGCGGGTTACCGGCCTGGGCCTCGGCGGTGATGGTCCCGACCTCGACGTAGCCGAAGCCGAGCGCTCCGAGCTCCCGGAACCAGCTGAGGTCCTTGTCGAGGCCGGCGGCGACCCCGAGCGGGCTCGGGAACCGGTGCCCCAGGGCGTCGATCGCCAGACACGGGTCGGTGGCCCCGGCGAGGCGGGCGAGCAGCGCCCGGGCGCCGGGCAGTCGGCCGAGCCAGCCGAGCGCGCGAGCGGTGGACACGTGCACCGTCTCGGGATCGATTCGGGAGAGGATCCGGGCGAAGAGAACGCGGTAGAGCATCTGGGAGGAGTTCTACCGCGCGTGGCGTGGCACCATGGGGGCGATGGATGGTCGACGCTGCTTCGCGCTGCTGCTCGCGCTCGCCGCTCTCGCCCTCGCCGGCTGCGGGTCGACAACCGTCCACCACGTGACGACGACCATCACCCGCTCGGCGAGCGCCTCGAGCTCCACCACGTCGCGCTCCACCACCGCGAACTCCACGACGACCACCTCTGCGAAGACGACCGCAACCGCCGCGGCGGGCCGGCCGCTCGCCGGCCACTCACCCCGGCAGGTGATCGATCTCGCGGCCGCGGCACTGCGTCACGCCGGCGGCTACGCGATGCGCGCCGATCTCCTGCAGAGCCACACCCGGACGATCATCGACCTGAGCGCGAACGCCGACTCCCGGTACGAGGCGACGCTCACGAGCGCCGGCGCGACGTACTCGGTGATCTCAGTGCCCGGCGCAGCCTACCTGCGCGGCGACGCGGCGTTCTGGCGCGCCCAGGCCAAGGGCAACGCGGCGCTCGCCCGGCGACTGCGGGGACACTGGCTGCACGTGCCGGACTCCGGCGCCCACTCAGTGACGAAGTCGCTTGGCACCCTCACCCCGGGGACGCTCGCCCGCTGCCTCACCGAGGACCACGGCACGCTCACCCTCGCCGGGCACACCACCGTCGCCGGTCGGCGGGCGTTGGTCGTGCGGGATGCCGGTAACGCCCCCGGGGCGACCCCGAGCACGATCACGGTGGCCGCCACCGGCACTCCGTATCCGCTGCGCTACGACGCCACTGGGGCAACCCGCCGCGGCGGGCGGGTGGACGTGTGCAACGACGGCAAGGGCGACGGGGCGACCGGCACCATCGCGCTCTCGCAGTTCGGGCACACCCCGGCCGTCTCGGCGCCGGTCACCGCGGGCAGCTACGGCGGCGGCTCGCCGACCTGAGCCGACCTGAGCCCGGGCCGCCCAGGTGATCAGCCGCGTGTGCATCCGCGGTCGGTGAGCGGTTGAACGTACGCCAGGTGACGGTTGAGGTTGGGAGACCCCGCCGCCGGGGCAGACAGGGGGTCGTGTCCGACCTGAACCTCCCCCACCCGCTGCGCGCCGTCGAGGACAAGATGGAGGAGGTGGTCGGCGGTCCCGCCCGGGTCCACGTGGTGCTGGTGCTCGCCTGCGTGCTCGCGCTCAACACCGCCGACCAGGCGACGGTCGGCGCCGCCGGCACCCAGCTCGAGCGCGGCCTGGGCATCGGGAACACCTCGCTGGGGATCCTCGCCGCGGTGTCTCCGCTGATGGGGGCGCTCGGCGCCTATCCGGCCGGGGCGCTCATCGACCGCGGGCGGCGCACGACGATCCTCGCGGTGGCGGTGCTCGTGTGGAGCGCGGCAATGCTGGTGAGCGCGTTCGCGGTGTCGTTCGGGATGCTGCTCGTCACCCGCATCGCGCTCGGCTTCATCGTCGCCATCGCCGGGCCGGCGGTCGCGTCGCTCACCGGGGACTTCTTCCCCGCCTCCGAGCGCGGGCGCATCTACGGCTTCGTGCTCGCCGGGGAGCTGCTGGGGGCGGCGTTCGGCTTCCTCGTCACGGGTGAGCTCGCGGGCGTCGCGGGCTGGCGCCCGGCGTTCGGGGTGCTCGCGGCGCCGGGCGCGCTGCTCAGCCTGTGGATCTGGCGCTCGTTGCCCGAGCCCGCGCGGGGCGGGCAGAGTCGGTTGGAGGGCGGGGAGCCCGAGATCATCACCGCCGAGGACGTCGCCGACGGCGACACCGGCT
>CAXTTD010000532.1:0-2424 GCA_964246945.1 uncultured Solirubrobacteraceae bacterium
GCTCGCGGGCTGGAGCCGGACCGGACGCGTCCTTCCGTCGCAATGCGATCGTGCGAGGACGCGCTCGCTCTGGGCGCGAACGCAGCAGTCCGAGGAGCCGGCGTTGCTCCAATCGGAACTACTGCTTGTTCGTGATTGCTGCCCGTTTGTTCGTGGGTGTAGGTCTGTTGCGCACCAACGCTCTTCCGCGACTACGCGGCCCACAGGTCGCTTCGGCGACGAGCGCCCGCGGCTCATTGGCCGCTGCTCACTTGCCGCCGACCGAGCCCCGGTCGCGGGACAAGCCCGCCCGGGCCGCCTGGGGGCCGGTGGTGCGCGATCCGTGCTGGAACGCCGGCAAGCATGCGCAGCAGGCGATGTAGCCGAAGCCACTCGGACGCCTCGCGACCGACGGCCTGGATAGGGGCGGGCGGCGTGTCGCCCGCCGCAGCCCGACGCCGCTCGCTCAACACCGCCTGCGCGTATGCGTACAGGAGTTCTGGATGCATGGTGGTCAGCCCCAGCGTCGTTGGATGGTCGAGGCGTCCTGGCCAGTGCCGCCGACGAACCTCATTGGGTCCCCGGCGCCGAGGTCGCTGACGCCCGCGTTCTCGAGCGCTCCGATCGCGAGGGTGCGTCGGACGGCTGAGAAGGTCAGCACGTGCGCGAGCACGCCGGCGTAGGAGAACGTCTGCGGGGGCTCACACGTCGCGTCGATGAACGTCTCCTCGCCGCGTCCTTCGCGCAGGGCGTCGACCAGCAGCTCGCGAAACTGCGGTCCGGTGAGGTCCAGGCGCCGGCGCAACCCCGCCGGTGAGGCGTCGGGGTCGACCAGCGCGCGGTCGGCGCCCTGCAGGGCGTCCACCCACATCTCAAGTTGGCCCACAAGCCGCGCGCAGACGCTGCGCAGCGTCGGGTCACGGTCGATGCCCTCGACCGATAGCTCGATCGGGCGATCCAACCCATCCGGTTCGACCTGGGTGAGTCGATCGATGATCTCGCCGGTCAGCGACAGGTGGTGATCGAGCATGGAAATGACAACGTCCATCGCGGTACTCCTCGTGATCGCGGGTAGCCGCAGGCCGCCCGGTGGATAGAAGTGAATGCCGCTCGGCGCCGGCAGCTCGTATCCGACATCCGTGCGGCGAAAGTCCGACGGGGAGGCGCCGAAGGCGCGAGCAAACGCGCGAGCAAACGCCTCCGGCGCGGCGTACCCGGCATCGAAGCCGACATCGATCACGGCGTCGGCGGTGCTCATCAGCCGGTGCGCGGCACGCTCGAGCAGGAGTCGACGGCGAAACGCTCCGGGCGGCTCACCGACCGCCGCGCGGACCAACCGATCGAAGTGGTAGCGCGACAAGTACGCACTGCCGGCCAGATCCACTCCAGCCACGTGCGGCTCATCGAGACTCTCCTCGATGACCTCCAAGAACCGTCGTAGACGATCGGCATCGACCATGCGCGAAGTCTCAACCACCCCGACCAACCTCGCCTGACCGTTCTTGCTCGATCTCGGCGGAGGCCGCGCAATCACGCCTCCGTCCGGCCTGGGCCCCAGTCCCTTCTGCCCCGTCGCCCGATGCGGCACTCTCGGCCAGACTGCCGCTCTCGCGCGCGGAACCGTCGCAAACGGAGCGTCGGAACAGCGGCTGTTGGGTCGGCGAGAGCGGTCATTTGGGAGTCGGCTGAGACGTCCTTGTTGCCGGAAGCGGGGCTAGCTGACAGTGCCGTCTGCCCAGCGGCCAGCTACGTGTTGGCAGATCGTCGCACTACCCACGCAACCTCTTGAGGCCTGATCAGCGTGCGTTCAGGCTGATCGATACGCCGACGCGCTCGGACCCGAACCGCTTGACGCCGATCCGCCTGGCGACCGACTCGGCGACACCGAGCGCCGTGGCCATGGCGCCGTACTTGGCCGTGATCGCGGCCCGGATCTGCGCGAGTTCAGCGCCCGTGACCAAGCGCGCTTGAGCGTCATACACCGGACCGTAAGTATCGCTGCCGCTGCGGTCACATCCCTGCAGCGTGACGCGTGGGGTGTGTCGCAGGCGCTTGGCCTTGCCCGACTCGTTGCCTGTCGAGAACCCGAACTCCCCGCCTGGTATCGGGACAAGCCAGACCGGCGTGGAGACGGCACGTCCGTCGCGGCGGAAGGTCGTAAACAGCACGTAGTCTTCATTCTCCAGGCCCATGACCGCGAGCATAGGTCTCCGCGCACCGGCGCGATAAGGCGCCGGCGGCGGGAGGCAGGACAGACGGGCGGAGCTGACCGTCGGGGAACTCCGCGATCGCGCGTACGCTCAGTTCCTCGCTAGCCCTGACGCTCGGAGATCACTGTCGAGCGGGGGCCGGCGTGGCCAGAAGCCGGCGATCGCTTTTCACGGCCGATCCGGGCGACTCATATCAACGGGAAGCGCTCGCGCCGGAGGCTCGGCGCTGACGCGT